>DAIOUO010000330.1:0-3957 GCA_036759485.1 Geminicoccaceae bacterium
GGGCCGGCGGGGAAGGCGGCCGGATCGGCTCGAGCAGCCAGGCCGGTGGCGGCAGCGCGCCCTTGCCGGTGCGCGTGCGCAAGGCCTGGGCCTCGCCCCAGGCGGCGAGCCCCTCGCCGCGGACCGTCTCGGCCATCGCCGTCCGTTCGGCCGCGGGTCGAAGGCGCGGTCGGTCCGGCACCTCGTGGAGCGAGGGCGTGCCGGGCGGCGCGGCACAGCCGGCCAGCGCCAGCGCCAGAACCACGGCGACGGACCGTGCTCGCGGCCGTCCTCCGTGAATGCGGCCCGCGGCCGCGTCGGCATTGGCGACGGCCGAGGCTTCGTCTACCAGTCGCATCGGCGGGTCGCCCGAAGGGTGACAAGCGACGGGCCGGCGCGGGCCGGGCCGAGCGCGCGGCGGATCATAGGGGATCGACGGATGGCGAAGCAATCGGCGGCCGAGAGCGCGCCGCGCACCGAGGAGATGGTCGCGATCATGAGCGAGATCGCGGCCAAGAGCCGCGCGCTCGTCGAGGACTTCCTCTCCCGCCAGAACCTGCTCGAGCCGCAGAACGCCGCCGTCAACCCGAACGCGATCGGCTCGGCTTTCCTCGAGCTCACCCGGCAGCTCATGACCAACCCCTTCGAGCTCGCCCAGGCGCAGTTCGAGCTCTGGCAGGACTATCTGCGCCTCTGGCATGGCACCACCCAGCGTCTGCTCGGCCAGGAGGTCGAGCCGGTGATCGTGCCCGAGCGCGGCGACCGCCGCTTCAAGGACCCGGCCTGGAGCGACAACGTCCTCTTCGATTTCGTCAAGCAATCCTATCTCCTCGCCTCGCGCTTCCTCACCCAGACGGTGAGCGAGACCCAGGGGCTCGACCCCAAGACCCGCCAGAAGGTCGAGTTCTACACCCGCCAGTTCGTCGACGCTCTGGCGCCCACGAACTTCGTGATGACCAACCCGGAGGTCCTGCGGGCGACGCTCGAGACCCGAGGCGAGAACCTGCTCCGCGGCCTCAAGAACATGCTCGAGGATCTGGAGCGCGGGCGCGGCCGCCTCGCCATCAAGATGACCGACTACGACGCCTTCGAGGTCGGCCGCAACATCGCCACCACCCCGGGCAAGGTGATCTACCAGAACGAGCTCATGCAGCTCATCCAATACGACCCGGCGACCGCCGAGGTCTACAAGAAACCGCTGTTGATCGTGCCGCCCTGGATCAACAAGTTCTACATCCTCGACCTCCAACCGCAGAACAGTTTCATCAAGTTCTGCGTCGACCAGGGCTTCACGACCTTCGTGATCTCCTGGGTCAACCCGGACGAGCGGCTGGCCCACAAGAGCTTCGAGAACTATCTCCTCGAGGGGCCGATCGCCGCCATGGACGCCATCGGCAAGGCGACCGGCGAGAAGGAGCTGACCGCCATCGGCTACTGCCTGGGCGGCACGCTCATGGCGAGCACGCTCGCCTGGATGAAGGCCAAGAAGGACCGTCGGGTCGCCGCGATCACCTTCTTCACGACCCTCGTCGACTTCAAGGAGCCGGGCGAGCTCGGCGTCTTCATCGACGAGGAGCAGCTCGCCGCCCTCGAGGAGATCATGGCGCGTCGCGGCTATCTCGACGGCGCCGAGATGGCGACCACCTTCAACCTGCTGCGCGCCAACGACCTGATCTGGTCGTTCGTGGTCAACAACTACCTCATGGGGAAGGAGCCCTTCCCGTTCGACCTACTCTATTGGAACTCCGACAGCACCCGCATGCCGGCGGCGATGCACAGCTACTATCTGCGCAAGTTCTACCACGAGAACAAGCTCGTGGAGCCGGGTGGACTGTGCATGGCCGGCGTGCCGATCGATCTGCGCACCATCGACACGCCGGCCTACATCGTGGCGACCCGCGAGGACCACATCGCGCCCTGGAAGAGCACCTACGCGGCGACCCAGCTCTACAGGGGCGAGAAGCGTTTCGTGCTCGCCGGCTCCGGCCACATCGCCGGCATCGTCAACCCGCCGGCTTCGGGGAAGTACGGCTATTGGACCAACGACGCGCTGCCGCCCGATCCCGAGGCCTGGCTCGCCGGTGCGACCCAGCACAAGGGCTCCTGGTGGCCGGACTGGGCGGCCTGGAACGCCGCTCGTTCGGGGCCCAAGGTGCCGGCCCGTCGGCCGGGCGAGGGCGAGCTCCCGGTGATCGAGGACGCCCCCGGCTCCTACGTCAAGGTCCGGGCGGTCTGAGCGGCGAGCGCAGCGGCCGGGCTGCCGACCGCCTCAATCGCGCCAGCCATAGGCGACCTCCTTGAGGCGCACACCGCCCAGGAGCGAGCTGCCCTCGCCCACGGGCTCGAGCCCGAGATGCTCGTAGAAGGCGCGCGCCGGCCGGTTCGCGGCCAGCACCCAGACCACGAGGTCGGGCAAGCCGGCCACCGCGAGGGCGTAATGCACGGCATCGAACAGGGCCCGTCCGGCGCCCCGACCCTGGGCCGAGCGCAGCACGTAGAGCAGGTGCAGCTCGCCCGAGAACGCCTGGTGCGACCGGCAGCGCCCACCGCTCGCGAGCCCCACGATCTGGCCGCCGATCACCGCGAGGAAGGTGGCGCTCGGCCCGGCCAGCGTCCGCCGCCACAGCCTTTCGTGGCCGGCATAGGACAGCGCCGCCAGGTGGCTCTCCGGCAGCATGCCGCGATAGGTCTCGCGCCAACTGTCCACCTGCACGCGGGCGAGGGCCGCGGCGTCGCTCGGCCGCGCCCGCCGGATCGTCACCTCGCGGACACCCGCCAACTCCGGGCCCAAACCGCTCGCTCCCCTGCCGTCCTCTGAGCCGAGCAGAACAAAGTCGCGGCCCGCGGTCAACCGTCGAGAAGGGCCCTCAGGGCGGGCTCGCGGCCCGACAGTCGACCCAGCCGCCGCTCTCGGCGGAGCGCAGTGCCGCCTCGATCATCGCGAGCCCCCGCACGCCGTCCTCGACGGTCGGCAACGTGCCTTCGGGCGGCGGCGGGGCGAGTCCGCGCCGGGCGAGGATGGCGAGCGCCGCGTCCCGGTAGAGATTGGCGAACGCCTCCTGATAACCCTCGGGATGGCCGAGTTCGGTGCGCACGAGCCGGGCCGCTTCGGGCGCGAGGCCCGTCCGCCGGCGGGTGAGGATCTGCTCGAAGCCGCCGAGCCTTCGATGGCGCAGCTCGTTCGGGCACTCCTGGTGCCATTCGAGTCCGCCCTCGCTGCCGAAGATCCGAAACGACAGGCCGTGCTCCGCACCGGCCGCCGCCTCGGTCACCCAGAGCGTGCCGACCGCCCCGCCCGACCAGCGGCAGAGCAGGCAAGCCGTGTCGTCGACCCGCCGCCCGGGGACGGTCGCACGCACGTCGGCCGCCACCGCCTCGAGCTCGAGGCCGCTCACGAAGGCGCCCAGATGGTGGGCGTGCGTGCCGATGTCGCCGAGCACGAGCGAGGGCCCGCAGCGGGCCGGCTCGAAGCGCCAGGTGCGCCCCTCGGGCGTGGCTTCGACGAGGGTGGCGTTGTGGCCCTGGACATAGGTGAGGTGGATCTGGCGCACCGCCCCGATCGCGCCCGCCCGCACCATGGCCCGGGCCTGGTGGACCATCGGATAGGCGGCGTAATTGTGCGTCAGCACGAACAGCCGCCCGGTCCGCCGCACCGTCCGGGCGAGCGCCTGGCCCTCGGCGAGCGAAGCGGCGAGCGGCTTGTCGCAGATCACGTCGAGCCCGGCCTCGAGGCACACCGTGGCCTGGGGTGCGTGGTCGGCGTTCGGGCTCATGATCGCCACGACCTCGATGCCGTCCGGCCGGGCCCGCTCGGCCGCCACCATGGCCGGCACGTCCGGGTAGCAGCGCGCGGGATCGAGGCCGAGGCCCACCCCCACCCGTCGGCCGGTCTCGGGGTCGGAAGAGAGCACGCCCGCACGAGGCTCGAACAGATCGTCGAGCCGCGCCGCGGCGCGGTGCACGGGCCCGATGAAGCCC
>DAIOUO010000331.1:0-3952 GCA_036759485.1 Geminicoccaceae bacterium
GATCCTCGAGCGGTACGGCGGGCATTTGCGGCGCCAGGACCACGAGCAGCGGCTGGGCGAGCCGCAGGCGCCCGAGCCGCGTGCGCGGCTCGCGGCCGGCGAAGAAGGCCAGGATCTCGCTCGTCGGCAGGCCGTCTTCCAGCAACTCCTCGGCGCGGGCCTGCAGCCGCGTCGCCTCGGGCCAGTCCGGGTGGTCCTCGAGGAACGCGCGATAGGCGGCGAAATCCTGGACCTCGCCTTCGCGCAGGCGCCGCCATTCCAGCCAGGCGAGCAGCGCCGGCTCGCCGGCACGGCGGGCGGCGGCCTCGGCGGCGAGCCAGTCGCGCCGTTCGGCGGCGGCCACGAGCGCCCGCACCGCCGCCGGGTCGGTGCTCCCCGGGCTCGGGCGAGAGAGGCCGGTGGTGAACGCGAACACCACGAGCAGGATCGGGATCCAGCGCTTCATGCCGGCTCCGCCTTCGCACACCCGAGCACCACCGACGGCCGCTTGTCGCCCCGGTCGTCGCTCACTATGGTCGCGCTTCGTCGGTTGACATCCGGTTAACGTCGAGGGCCGAAACGATGTTCCGCGGCTCGATCGTGGCGCTGGTCACCCCTTTTCGCAACGGCGAGGTGGACGCCCGCGCCTTGCAGGATCTCGTCGAGTGGCATCTCGGCCAGGGCACGGCAGGTTTCGTTCCGGTCGGCACCACCGGCGAGAGCCCGACTCTGAGCCATGCCGAGCACGTCCGGGTCATCGAACTGTGCGTCGAGGCCGTGGCTCGTCGCGCGCCCGTCATCGCCGGCACCGGCTCGAACTCGACCGAGGAGGCGATCAGCCTGACCCGTCACGCCAAGAAGGTCGGGGCGGACGCGGCTCTCGTCGTGACACCCTATTACAACAAGCCGACGCAGGAGGGACTGTATCGTCACTACGCGGCGATCCACGACGCGGTCGACCTGCCGATCATCATCTACAACATTCCCGGTCGTTGCGTGATCGACATGACGCCGGAGACCATGGCCCGGCTGGCCCGGTTGCCGAACATCGTGGGCGTCAAGGACGCGAGCAACGACATCGTGCGACCGCTGCTCACGGCCGAGGCTTGCGGCCCGGCCTTCTGCCAGCTGTCGGGCGAGGACGCCAACACGGTGGCCTTCCTCGCGCACGGTGGCCACGGCTGCATCTCGGTGACCGCCAACGTGGCGCCGGCGCTGTGCGCCGCGGTGCACGCGGCATGGGCCGCGGGCAAGCCGGCGGAGGCTCTGGCTATCCACCGCAAGTTGATGCCGCTCCATCGCGCGCTCTTCTGCGAGACCAATCCCGGGCCGGTCAAGTACGCGCTCAGCCGGCTCGGCCGCTGCGCCCCGACGGTGCGGCTGCCGCTCGTCGAGCCGAGCGAGCGATCGCGGGCTCTGATCGACGAGGCGCTGGCCGCGGTCGGTCTCTCGAGTTGAGCCGGTGGCGACGGGCGGCAAGGGCGGCGAGCGCCGGGTCGTCGCGGTCAACCGGCGGGCAACCCACGACTACACGATCGAGGAGCGCATCGAGGCCGGCCTCGCGCTCGCCGGCAGCGAGGTGAAGTCGCTGCGCGAGGGTCGTGCCCAGATCGCCGAGGCGCACGCCGGCGAGATGGGCGGCGAGCTGTGGCTCTTCAACGCCTACATCCCCGAGTACGGTGCGGCGAACCGTTTCAATCACGCGACGCGACGGCCACGCAAGCTGCTCTTGCGCCGACGCGAGATCGAACGGCTCAAGGGTGCGGTTCAGCGCAAGGGCATGACGCTGATCCCGCTCCAGCTCTATTTCTCGCCGCGCGGCTGGGCCAAGGTCGAGCTCGGCCTGGCGCGCGGCAAGACCCTCTACGACAAGCGCGCCGCTACCCGCGACCGGGACTGGCAACGCGAACGCGAGCGGCTCCTCAAGGGCGACCGGCGCGGCGGCTGAGGCCGAAGACCGCGTCGGCGCTCACGAATCGTTAACTCTCGTCGTCTAAGGGTTCGGCCGGGACGGACGAGGGGCCCTCGGATGCTCGCGATCGTCGGGATCGTCGTGGTCTTCGTCATGGTGTTCGGCGGCTATCTGCTCGCCGGCGGCAAGTTCGCGATCATCGTCAAGGCGCTGCCGTTCGAGCTGATGATGATCGGCGGTGCCGCGGCCGGAACCTTCCTGGTCGCCAACAACCCTCACGTGGTGAAGGGTGCGCTGGTCGATCTCAAGCACGTCTTCTCCGGCCCGAAATGGACGAGAGACGACTATCGAGATCTGCTCACTCTCATGTTCATCCTGGTCAAAACGCTGAAGAGCAAGGGAGTGCTCGCGCTCGAGCCGCATCTCGACAATCCGCACGAGAGCGTGCTGTTCGGCAAGTTCCCGAAAATCCAGCACGACCACTTCGCACTGCCGTTCATCGCCGACACGCTTCGGATGATGACGATGAGCATGGACGATCCGCACCAGGTCGAGGACTGCATGCAACGCCAGCTCAAGAAGCATCATGCCGAGGTCCACGCCCGGGCGGCGGCATTGCAGAGCGTGGCGGACGCGCTACCGGCGTTGGGCATCGTCGCCGCCGTGCTCGGTGTGGTGAAGACCATGGCCTCGATCAACGAGCCGGTCGAAATCCTCGGCAAGATGATCGGCGGTGCTCTGGTCGGTACCTTCCTGGGTGTCTTTCTGGCTTATGGGTTCTTCGGCCCATTCGCGGCCAAGCTCAACCAGACCTACGAGCAGGACGGCCAGTTCTACGCGATCATCCGTGATTGCCTGGTCGCGTACCTGCAGGGCCATTCGCCGTCGGTGGCGGTCGAGCTCGCGCGCGGCAACGTGCCGAGCGAGCTGCAACCGACCTTCCAGGAGCTGGACGAGATCCTGGCCGCGGTACCGGCCGACCCGCTCGCGGCCTGAGCCGTGTCCGTCAAGAGCAAGACCTCCGGCCGCCGTCCGATCATCAAGAAGATCGTCGAGGGCGGTGGCCACGGACACCACGGTGGCGCCTGGAAGGTCGCCTACGCCGACTTCGTCACGGCGATGATGGCCTTCTTTCTCCTGCTGTGGCTCTTGAGCACCTCGAGTGAGGAGACCCTCAAGGGCTTGGCCGAGTATTTCAGCGAGTCCATCACCCAGGTCGGCCCGCCGGGTGGCGTGGGCGGTGCCCTCCAGGGCCTCACGGTGGTCCCGGACGCGGTGCCGCGGACGCCGGCCTCGCCGGTCGATCTCCAACCGACCGCGCCGCTTCGCCGGACGGATCGCGAGGAGCGGCAGGAGCTCGAGCTCGGTAGGACCGAGGCGGCCGACCGCGGCGAGGGCGGCGAGGCCGCCGAGGGACGGGACGGCGAGCGCTTCGAGGCCGCGAAGGCCGCCATCGAACAGGCGCTGTCGAGCGTTCCGGAACTGCAGCGGCTCAAAGAGAGCCTGGTCTTCGACCGGACGCCCGAGGGACTGCGGATCCAGATCGTCGACCGCGAGCAGTACGCCATGTTCCCGCTCGGCAGCGACGTCATGTACCCGCATACCCGGCGCCTCCTCGCGGTCGTGGCGCAAGCGGTGCGCGACATGCCGAACCGGCTGTCGATCCGCGGCCACACCGACGCGCGCCCGTTCGCGCCGCGTGCCGGCTACGACAATTGGCGCCTGTCGAGCGACCGGGCCCACGCCACTCGGCAGGCGCTGCTCGAGGCCGGGCTCGACCCGGGCCGGATCGCCGAGGTGGTGGGCCGAGCGGACGCCGACCCTCTCTTCCCGGCGGATCCCTACGATCCGCGGAACCGTCGGATCTCGCTCGTCTTGTTGCACGACCGCCCGCCGGGTCGACCCGGGCGGGTGGGGGGAGAACGGCCGGGCTCCCCGGGCCGACCGCCACGCCCGGGTAGGCCGGCGCGAGGCGAGCGCGACCGGGTCCCGCTCACCGATCGCCGGCTCGACCCGAGTCGGGCGGCGACCGCGCCCTCGACGAAGCGAGAGCCGCGGGAG
>DAIOUO010000332.1:0-3952 GCA_036759485.1 Geminicoccaceae bacterium
GGCCTCGACCTCGACCTGCCCGAGGGCCGCTCGCTCGTGGTGATCGGCGGTTCGGGCACCGGCAAGTCGGTCCTGATCAAGTCGGTGCTCGGTATCGTCACCCCCGATGCCGGCTCGATCCGCGTCGACGGCACCGAGCTCGTGGGCGCCTCGCGCGCCACCCTCGACGCGGCCCGCCGCAAGTTCGGCATGCTGTTCCAGGGGGCGGCGCTGTTCGACAGCCTGCCGGTCTGGGAGAACGTCGCCTTCGGCCTGCTGGCCCGCCGGCTGGTCGACCGCCGGACCGCGCGCGAGCGGGCGATCGCCACCCTCGCCCGGGTCGGGCTCGGGCCCGAGGCGGCCGACCTGTTCCCGGCCGAGCTCTCGGGCGGCATGCAGAAACGTGTCGGCCTCGCCCGGGCGATCGCCGCCGAGCCCGAGATCCTGTTCTTCGACGAGCCCACGACCGGGCTCGACCCGATCATGGCCGACGTCATCAACGAACTGATCCGCGGCCTCGTGCGCGAGCTCGGGGCGACCGCCCTCTCGATCACCCACGACATGGCGAGCGTGCGCAAGATCGCCGACCGGGTGGCCATGCTCTACGGCGGCAAGATCATCTGGGAGGGCCCGGTCGAACGGCTGGACGACAGTGGCAACCCTTACGTCGACCAGTTCGTCCACGGCCGCGCGGTGGGCCCGATCAAGGTGGGGGTCGAGCGGATCGGCTGAGGCCCGCGGGCGGGGAGGCCGCTCGTCCGCCCCGGCCGAGCGGCCGGCTCCCTAGCGTCCCCTTCGCCCGCGCCGTCGCCGGGCCGGGCTCAGCGCGGCTGGAGCTCGCGCAGGCCCGCGACGCCCGGCAGCCGGGCCACGTCCGGCCGGCGCGCCCAGGCCAGCGCGAAGCGCTCGGGCAGGGCGAGGACCACCTCCTCCTCGCCGTTCGGCACCACCAGCCGGACACGGGCGCCGCGGCCGCCCTCGGCCAGGAGCGGGGCGAGCCCGGCGGCCGCCTCGATCCGCTCGAGGCGGATCTCGACCGTTCCCTGCGGCTGGGTCCGCAGCCGGTCCTCGAGCCGTTCCACCTGCTGAGCCACGAGCCGGGCGGCCCCGTCCTCGACCCGCACCTCGACCTCGAGGAGGAGCGGCTCCTGGGCGTCGAGCAGCTCGCGCGAGCGGCCCAGGAGCTCGGCGAAGAAGGTCGCCTCGAACTGGCCGGTCGGGTCGGAGAACTGGACGAACGCCCAGCGGCCACGCTCGCCGGCCCGCTCTTGGCGGCCGAGCGGTACGCCGGCCACGAGCTGCCGGGTCCGGCCGGTGGCCTCGACCTGCTCGACCAGGCGGACGGCCGGTACCACCCCGAGCCGCTGGAGGGCCGGGCCGAAGGCATCGAGCGGATGGGCCGAGAGGTAGAACCCCAGCACCTGCAGCTCGCGCTGCAGGCGCTCGCTGGCCGGCCAGTCGGCGACCGCGGGCAGGGGCGGCCGGTCGGGCAGCGCGGTCTCGCCGCCGAACAGGCTCGCCTGGCCGCTCGAGCGCGCCTCGGCCGCGGCCTGGGCCCAGCGCAGCGCCGCCTCGACCGCCTCGAACAGCCGCCGCCGGCAGGGCTCCAGCGAATCGAGGGCACCTGCCTGGATCAGGGCCTCGAGCAGCCGGCGGTTGAGCACCTTCGAGCCGACCCGGAGTGCGAGATCGAACAGGTCGGTGAACGGCCCGCCGCGCCCGCGCTCTTCGACGAGTACCCGCATCGCCTGCTCGCCCACCCCCTTGATGGCGGCGAGCGCGAAGCGGACGGCCCGGCCGCCCGGCCGCTCCTCGACCGTGAAGGAGACGTCGGAGCGGTTGACGTCGGGCGGCAGGAGCTCGAGGCCGCGGGCGAGTATCTCCTGGCGGAAGGCCGCGAGCTTCTCGGCGGCGGCGATCTCGATGCCCATCGCCGCGGCGTAGAACTCGTGCGGCCGGTTGGCCTTGAGCCAAGCGGTGCGGTAGGCGATCAGCGCGTAGGCTACCGCGTGGCTCTTGTTGAAGCCGTAGGAGGCGAAGCGGGCGACCGCCTCGAAGATCGATTCGGCGAGCGCCGGCTCGATGCCGTTCTTGACCGCGCCTTCGACGAAGGTCGAGCGCTGGGCGTCCATCTCGGCCTTGATCTTCTTGCCCATCGCCCGGCGCAGGAGATCGGCGCCGCCCAAGGAGTAGCCGGCCAGCCGCTTGGCCAGCTCCATCACCTGTTCCTGGTAGACGATCACCCCGTTGGTCTCGGCCAGGATCGGCTCGAGCAGCGGGTGCATGTAGCCGGGCTCCTCCTGCCCGTGCTTGACCGCGATGTAGCGCGGGATGTTGCTCATCGGCCCCGGCCGGTAGAGGGCGTTCATCGCCACGATGTCCTCGAACCGGTCGGGCTTGAGCTTCCTGAGCGCATCCCGCATGCCCGCGGATTCGAGTTGGAACACCCCGAGGGTCTCGCCGCGGCCCAACAGCTCGTAGGTGGCGGGATCGTCGAGCGGCAGTCGATCCAGGTCGAAGGGGGCACCGGTCGCGGCTTCGACCATGGTGCGGGCGCGGTGCAGGAGCGTGAGGGTCGAGAGGCCCAGGAAGTCGAACTTGACGAGCCCCGCCTTTTCGACGTCCTTCATGTTGAACTGGGTGGCCGGCATGGCCGCGCGCGGGTCGCGGTAGAGCGGGACGAGCTCGACGAGCGGCCGGTCGCCGATCACCACCCCGGCCGCGTGTGTGCTGGCGTGTCGCGGCAGGCCCTCGATCGCCCGGCCGATCTCGACCATGGCTGCGACCTGCGGGTCCTCGGCGATCGCCTGGGCGAGGCGCGGCTCGAGCTCGATCGCCTGGGCGAGGCTCACGGGCGAGGCCGGGTTGACCGGCACGAGCTTGCAGATCCGATCGACGAGGCCGAAGGGCAGGCCGAGCGCCCGGCCGACGTCGCGCAGGGCGGCGCGGGCCTGGAGGGTCCCGAAGGTGATGATGTGGGCGACCCGGTCGGCGCCGTAGCGGTCGCGGACATAGGCGATGACCTCGTCGCGGCGCTCCTCGCAGAAATCGATGTCGAAGTCGGGCATCGAGACCCGCTCGGGGTTGAGGAAGCGCTCGAAGAGGAGGCCGAAGCGCAAGGGATCGAGGTCGGTGATCTCGAGCGCCCAGGCGACCAGCGAGCCGGCGCCGCTGCCGCGGCCGGGGCCGACCGGGATGCCGCGCGATTTGGCCCAGCGGATGAAGTCGGAGACGATCAGGAAATAGCCCGAGAAGCGCATCTCGTTGATGACCGAGCACTCGTAGGCGAGGCGCTCGCGATAGGGGGCGGCCTTGGCCTCGCGGGTGGGGCCGTCGTCCTCGGGCTTCCAGACCACCGTCTCGAGCCGACGCTCGAGCCCTTCGGCTGCGAGCCGCTCGAGCTCCGCCGCCTCGTCGGCGGCGAAGGAGGGCAGGATCGGCTTGCGCGTCGGTGCCATGAAGGCGCAGCGGCGGGCCACCACGAGCGTGTTGTCGCAGGCATCGGGCAAGTCGGCGAAGAGCGCGCGCATCTCCTCCGCGCTCTTGAGCCGATGCTCGACCGAGACGCGCTGGCGGTCCTGCTCGTGGACGGTGCGGCCCTCGGCGATCGCGAGCAGGACGTCGTGGGCGGGATGGTCGGCGGCGTCCAGGAAGCGGACGTCGTTGGTGGCGACGAGCGGCAGGTCGAGGGCGTCGGCGAGGCCCACGAGGGCGGGCTCGACGAGCCGCTCGACCTCGCTCCCGGTCCGCTGCAGCTCGACATAGAGCCGGCCCGGGAAGAGAGCCGCGAGCTCCTCCAACCGCCGCTCGGCGACCGCCCGGTCGCCGCGGGCGAGGGCGGCACCCACCGGCCCCGCGGGCCCGCCCGTCAAGCAGATCAACCCGCCCGTCCGGCCGGTGAGCCGCTCGGGCGGAGTCTCGACCCGGCCGGCCTCGGCCTCGAGATGGGCCTCGGAGACGAGCGCCATGAGGT
>DAIOUO010000333.1:0-3951 GCA_036759485.1 Geminicoccaceae bacterium
ATGTGGTGGGCTCGTCGGCGATCAACAGATCGGGCTCGGCCAGGAGCGCCATGGCGATCATGACCCGCTGGCGCATGCCGCCGGAGAGCTCGTGCGGGTACTGATCGAGCCGCCGGGCGGGCTCGGGGATGCCGACACGGGCGAGCATGGCGAGCGCGCGGGCCCGCGCCTCGGCCGGACGGGCGCCCTTGTGGACCTCGAGCACCTCGCCGAGCTGGCGGCCGATCGTGAGATAGGGGTTCAGGGCGGTCGAAGGGTCCTGGAAGATCATGGCGATTCGGGCACCGCGGATGCGGTCGAGCTCGCGGGGCGGCAGGCCCAGGATCTCGCGGCCGCGATAGCGGATCGAGCCCGTGCTGCGGCCGTTGGCCGCCAGAAGGCCCATGACGGCGAGGAAGACCTGGCTCTTGCCCGAACCGCTCTCGCCGACCACGGCCAAGCTCTCGCCCGGGGCGATCTCGAGCTCGACGCCGTCGGCCGCCACGACCTCGCCCTCGGGTGTGGCGAAGCGGGTGGTGAGGCCGCGGATCTCGAGGACCGGGTCCACCGCTAGCGGTCCTTCGGGTCGAGCGCGTCCCGGAGGCCGTCGCCCAGGAAGTTGAAGCAGAAGAGGGTGACGGCCAGGAAGCTCGCCGGGAAGATCAGCATCCAGGGAGCACTCTCCATCTGCCCGGCGCCCTCGGCGATGAGCACGCCCCAGGAGGTGAGCGGCTCCTGCACACCGAGGCCGAGGAAGGAGAGGAAGCTCTCGACCAGGATCACGTGCGGGACGGTCAAGGTCACGTAGACCACGACCGGACCCGAGAGGTTGGGCACGACGTGGCGGCGGACGATGGCGAGCGGCCGCACGCCCGCGGCCCGGGCCGCCTCGACGAACTCCTTGCGTTTGATCGAGAGGGTCTGGCCGCGGACGATCCGCGCCATGGTGAGCCACTCGACCGCGCCGAGCGCCAGGAAGACGAGGAGGATGTTGCGTCCGAAGACGACCACGAGGACGATCACGAAGAACATGAAGGGCAGCGAGTAGAGGACGTCGACCGTGCGCATCATCAAGGCGTCGACTCGTCCGCCGAAATAGCCCGCGATCGCCCCCCAGCTCACCCCGATCACGAGCGAGACGAAGGTGGCGACGATCCCGACGGCGAGGGAGACGCGGGCCCCGTAGAGGGTGCGCACGAAGAGATCGCGGCCGTTGCCGTCGGTGCCGAACCAATGGGCGTTGGCGAAATCGGGCGGTGCGGCGATCCGGTCCCAATAGACCTCGTCGTAGGCGTGCGGGCTGAGCCAGGGGGCGAGCAGCGCCAGGAGCGCCACGAGCGCGAGCAGGATCAGGGCGGCCAGGGCGGCCCGGTTGCGCAAGAGCCGTCGGCGGGCCTCCTGCCAGAGGCTGCGGCCGGCCTGTCCGCCTTCCTCGATGGGCCGTTCGCGCGGAGGTGCCAGGACCGCCATCAGTCGTGCTTCACCTTCGGGTCGAGCACGCAATAGAGCAGATCTACCAGAAGATTGAGGAGGATGATCAGCACAGCGTAGAAAATCACCACCCCCATGACGAGCGTGTAGTCGCGGTTGAGAGCGCCCTGGACGAAGTAGCGGCCGATGCCGGGAATCGCGAAGATCGTCTCGATCACGACAGAACCGGTGACGAGCCCCGCGGTGGCGGGGCCGAGATAGGAGACCACCGGCAGGAGCCCGCCGCGGAGCGTGTGGCGCAGCACCACGATGCGCTCGCCCAGGCCCTTGGCGCGGGCGGTCCGCACGTGGTCGCGGTGCAGCTCCTCGATCATGGCCCCGCGCGTGAGCCGGGCGATATAGGCGATCTGCGGCAGGGCGAGCGCGGTCACCGGCAGCACGAGGTTGCGCAGGCCGCCGTCACCCCAGCCGCCGACCGGCAGCCAGGCGAGATGGACGCCGAAGAGGAGGGCGAGGATCGGCGCCATCACGAAGTTCGGGACGGCGATGCCGACCATGGCGAGGGCCATGACGGCATGGTCGAGGCGGCCGTTGCGGCGAAGGGCCGCGAGGGTGCCGAGGCCGACGCCCACGAAGACGGCCACGAGCAGGGCGAGACCGCCGACCTTCAGGCTCGCCGGAAAGCCCGTAGCGATCAGCTCGGCGACGGTGAAGTCCTGGTACTTGAAGGAGGGGCCGAGATCGCCGCGCAGGAGTCCGGCCAGGTAGTCGAGATATTGGCGCCAGAGCGGCTGGTCGAGGCGGTAGGCGGCCAAGAGGTTCTTCTCGATCGCCGGCGGCAGCGAGCGATCGAGCGTGAAAGGCCCACCCGGGGCGAGCCGCATCATGAAGAAGGCGAGCGTGACGATGGCGAGGAGGGTCGGCAGGCTGCCCAGGAGGCGGCGGAGCGCGTAGCCGAGCATCGCCCGCCGCCCCTCAACCCTCAGGCACGATCCCGACGCTCAGTCGGCGAGCGAGAGCCAGCGGGTGCGGTGGATGTCCTTGGTGTTGGGGACCCAGCCCCGCACCTTCCGGCTCACGAGGTTCTTCGAGACGTAGTGGTAGATCGGGATGGTGGCGGCGTCGGCGAGCGCGATCGCCTCGGCCCTGCGCAGAACATCGGCGCGCTTGGCGAGATCGGCGGTACGTGCCGCCTGGTCCAGGAGCCGGTCGAACTCCGGGTTGCTGTAGCGGCCGTAGTTCTGCTTGCCCGTCGTGGTCGCCAACAGCGAGAGGAAATTCTCGGGATCGTCATAATCGGCGATCCAGCCCGCTCGCGCCACGTCGAAATCGTTCTCCTCCAGCTGGTTGTAGTGGACCTTCACCTCGCTGTTGAGGAGCTCGGTCTCGACGCCGAGCTGCTTCCACATGGCGGCGACGGCGATCGCGACCTTCTTGTGGTTCTCGCTCGTGTTGTACTTGAGAGTGACCTTCAAGGGCTTGGCGGGGCCGAAGCCGGCCTCGGCCAGGAGCGCCTTGGCCTTCTCGAGGCGCTCCTTCATCGGCAGCGCCTTCCAGGCGACCTCCGCCGGCTGCCCGTAGTTGCCGGTGCCGGGCGGGACGAAGCTGTAGGCCGGCACCTCGCCCGTCTTGAGGACCTTGTCGGTGATCGCCTCGCGGTCGATCGCCATCGAGAGGGCCTCGCGGACCCTGCGGTCGGAGAACGGCGGCCGGGCATTGTTGACCGGATAGTAGTAGACGCCGAGATAGGGGCTGATCCGGGTTTCGCCGGCCAGGTTCGCCTTGAGCCAATCGATCTGGTCGGAGGGGAAGTCGGTGGCGAGATCGATCTCGCCCGCCCGGAAACGCTTGAGGACCGCGGCGCGCTCCTCGTCCGGGTAGTACACGACCTTGTCGATCGCGACGTTGGCGGCATCCCAGAAGAGCGGGTTCTTGACCGCCGTGATCCGGCCGTTGGGCACCCATTCGACCACCGTGTAGGGCCCGTTGCCGACGATCGTGCCGGGCTTGACCCAGTCCTCGCCCTTGGCCTCGACCAGGTGTCTCGGCACCGGGAAGGCGGTGTAGTGGGTGAGCTGGTCGATGAAGAAGGGGGTCGGGTTCTCGAGCCGGATCTCGAGGGTGCGGACGTCGATCGCCCGCACGGCGAGCTTCGCGGGATCGCTCTGCTCGCCCTTGTTGAAGGCCTTGGCGCCGGCGATCGGGTAGAGGATGAAGGCGTATTTGGCGGCCCGCTTGGGATCGAGGATCCGCCGGAGCGCATAGACGAAGTCCTCGGCGGTGACCGGCGTGCCGTCGGCCCAGCGATGCTCGCGCAGCCCGAAGGTGTAGGTGAGCCCGTCGTCGCTCACCGTCCAGAACTCGGCCGCACCCGGGATGGGCGAGCCGTCGGCCGCTTCGGTAGCGAGGCCCACGAACATGTCGCCGACGATCCGGTTCTCCCAGGTGCCGGCGACCTTGTGCGGGTCGAGCGACTGCGGCTCGCCCATATTGGCGATGCGCAGTACCCGCTCGGCGGTGGCCGGACCGCCGGCGCCGAGG
>DAIOUO010000334.1:0-3947 GCA_036759485.1 Geminicoccaceae bacterium
GGGGCGGCTCCTTCCTGCGGCGGCTGCGGACCATTGGCACGGATATAGGAGAAAAGTCAAGTACAAAGGAACAGATAGGGCGCGGCGGGCGGTCGCGCGCGCCGATCGGTCACAGGCGAGGTCCGTGAGGGACTCCTAATCTGTTGCACGACGAGGCCTGCGGACTTGCGCTGGATCAAGGCATGGGCACGATCCGACTCGTAGAAGGCCGGCGCCGCACCGGTGCGGCACCGAAAGGCGAGAGTATGAGCGAGGTCGCCGACTATCAGGACGCGCTTTCGCGGAGCGAGCAGAAGGCCTCGCCGCTCTACGCCGGACGCATCAAGGTCTATCCCAAGAGCGTGCGCGGCACGTTCCGCCGGATCAAGTGGGCGGCGCTGTTCGTCCTCCTCGGTCTCTACTACGTCGCTCCCTGGATCCGCTGGGACCGGGGGCCGGGGGCGCCGGGGCAGGCGATCCTCGCCGACTTCGAGACCCGGCGGATCTATTTCTTCTGGATCGAGATCTGGCCGCAGGAGGTATACTATCTCACCGGCATCTTGATGCTCGCGGCCTTCGGCCTGTTCCTCGCGACCGCCCTCTTCGGCCGGCTCTGGTGCGGCTTCGCCTGCCCGCAGACGGTGTGGACCGATCTCTTCATGTGGGTCGAGCGGCTGATCGAGGGCGACCGGGGCGAGCGCATCCGGCTCGACGCCCAGCCCTGGACGGCGGCCAAGATCGGCAAGAAGGCGCTCAAGCACGCCGCCTGGATCCTGATCGCCGCGGCGACGGGCGGTGCCTGGATCATGTACTTCAACGACGCGCCGACGGTGGTGCGCGAGATCCTCACCGGTCGGGCGGGCGTCGCCGTCTATTTCTTCTTCGGTCTGTTCACCTTCACCACCTATCTCTTGGCCGGTCACGCCCGCGAGCAGGTCTGCACTTACATGTGCCCCTGGCCGCGGATCCAGGGAGCGCTCGTCGACCAGGACACGCTCGCGGTCTCCTACGAGGCCTGGCGCGGCGAGCCGCGCGGCAAGTACAAGAAGGGGCAGAGTTTCGAGGGGCGCGGCGACTGCATCGACTGCCGCCAGTGCGTGGCGGTCTGCCCGATGGGCATCGACATCCGCGACGGTTTCCAGCTCGAATGCATCGGCTGCGGCCTGTGCATCGACGCCTGCGACGACGTGATGGCGAAGATCGGCCGGCCGCCCAAGCTCATCTCCTACGACAGCGAGCGCAACCTCGAGCTCAAGGCGGCGGGCCAGGCGCCCGTCTATCGTCTTGTGCGGCCGCGCACCGTTCTCTACACGACGGTGCTCGTGGTGGTGGCGTCGGTGATGCTCTCGACGCTGTTGTTGCGGCGGACCACGGAGGTCAACATCCTGCCCGAGCGCAACCCGCTCTACGTCCAGCTCGCCGACGGCTCGATCCGCAACGGCTACACCTTCAAGATCCTCAACATGGAGCGGCAGCCGCGCACCTACGAGCTCGTCGTCGAGGGGGCTCCGGGAGCGCGGCTGCAGCTGGCGGGCGACCAGGCGGAGCGGACCACGCTCCTGCTCGAGGCGCCGCCCGACGGGGTCGGCACGCACCGGATCTATCTCAAGCTGCCGCGGGCGGCGGTGGGCGGGGAGAGCATGGACCTGACCTTCGTGCTCACGGACGTGGCGAGCGGGGAGAGCCGCCGCTTCGTCTCGACCTTCCGGGGACCGCGCAGGTGAGGGCGGCCGTGTCGCGCGGGCGCCCGGCCGGCTGGTGGATCCCCTGGACCTTCGTTGCGGGGTTCCTCCTGGTCGTCGCGGTCAACGGGGTGATGATCTGGCTCGCCGCCTCGACCTGGACCGGGCTCGTCACCGACCGGCCCTACGACCGCGGCCTCGACTACAACCGCAACCTCGAGGCGGCGGCGGCCATGGCGGCGCTCGGCTGGAACACGCGGCTCGTCGCCCGGACGACGGCCGAGGGCGGGCACGAGCTCGTCCTCGAGGCGCGCGACCGCGAGGGCGAGCCGCTCTCGGGCCTGCGGGTCGAGGGCAGGCTCGAGCGGCCGCTCGAGCCCGGCGCCGACCGCGAGCTCCGCCTCGAGGCCGTGGGCGCCGGCCTCTACCGCGCCGCCTTGGGCGCGCTGCCGGCCGGCCAGTGGCAGGCGCGGCTCAAGCTCGTGCGCGGCGGGGAGGTGCTGGTCGTGAGCGAGCGGCTGGTCCTGCGATGAGTGCGCCCGCCTCTGCCCCGATGGCCTGCCCGCTGCCGGTGGGCGCGGCCGAGCCCGGCGAGCCCGGGGTCGAGCCCGCGCCCTTCGTGCGGGTCGATCCGGCCAGCGGCCTCCTGCGCCTCGACCTCGTGGTCGAGGGTGTGCATTGCGCCGCCTGCATCCGGCGGATCGAGCGGGCGCTCGGCCGTCTACCGTGGGTGAAGGAGGCCAGGGTCAACCTCACGACCCGCAGGCTCGCCGTGGCGTTCGAGGGCGATCCGGCGCGGGCGCCGGAGATCGTCACCACCGTCGAGGGGCTCGGCTACCGGGCGGTGCCGTTCGATCCCGCGCGGCTCGAGGGGGCGGATGCCGCGGCCGAAAAGGAGCTGCTCCTCTGCCTCGCGGTCGCGGGCTTCGCCGCCGGCAACATCATGCTCTTGGCGGTCTCGGTGTGGTCCGGGCACTTCACCGGCATGGGCGAGGCGACCCGGACCTTCCTCCACTGGTTCCAGGCGCTGATCGCCTTGCCGGCGATCGCCTTTTCCGGCCGACCCTTCTTCCGCTCGGCGCTTTCCGCCCTGCGGCACGGCCGGACCAACATGGACGTGCCGATCTCCTTGGCGGTGATCCTCGCGCCGGCGGTGAGCCTGATCGAGACGATCCGGGCGGGCGAGCACGCTTATTTCGACAGCGCGGTGACGCTCCTCTTCTTCCTGTTGATCGGGCGGTATCTCGACCGGCGGGCGCGCGGGGCGGCGCGAGCCGCGGCGGCTCGGTTGCTCGCGCTTCGGGCCCAGGCGGTGAGCCGGATCGAGCCGGACGGCACGGTCCGCGCGGTGCGGCCCGAGAGCCTCGAGCCGGGCCAGGAGATCCTGGTCGCGACGGGCGAGCGGGTGGGGGTCGACGGCGCGGTCGTCGAGGGCCGGGGCGAGCTGGACGTGAGCCTCGTCACGGGCGAGACGGTGCCGCAGCCGGTCGAGCCGGGAGCTCGGGTCTTCGCCGGCACGCTCAACCTCGGAGCAGCCCTGCGGGTGCGGGTCTCGGCGGTCGGCGAGGGCACGCTCTTGGCCGAGATCGTGCGGCTCATGGAGGCGGCCGAACAGCGCCGCTCGCGCTTCGTGGCGCTGGCCGATCGGGTGGCCCGGCTCTACGCGCCCTTCGTTCACACCTTGGCCGCGCTCACGCTTCTGGGCTGGCTTCTCGCCGGAGCGGGCTGGCACACGGCGATCATGAGCGCGATCGCGGTCCTGATCATCACCTGCCCCTGCGCGCTCGGCCTCGCGGTGCCGGCCGTCCAGGTGATCGCCGCCGGTCGGCTCATGAAGGGCGGCACGCTCGTCAAATCGGCGACCGCGCTCGAGCGCTTCGCCCGGGTCGACACGGTGGTCTTCGACAAGACCGGTACGCTCACCACCGGCCGCATGGCGCTCGCGGCGATCGAGGGCGGCGAGCGAGCGGACCTCGAGGCGGCGGCACGGCTCGCCCGGGCCTCGCGCCATCCGCTCGCGCGCGCGCTGGCCGCCGCGGCCGGGCCCGGGCCTTCGGCTTCGGGTGTGGAGGAAGTGGCGGGCCGGGGCTTGCGGCTCTGCACGGCGGAGGGCGAATGGCGGCTCGGCCGGCGCGGCTTCGCGGCCGAGGTCGAGGACGACGGGCGGCCCGGGGCGGAGCTCTGGTTCGCCCGGCCGGGCCGGCCGCCCGTGCGCTTCCGCTTCGCCGATCCCTTGCGGCCGGACGCGGCCGAGGTCGTGGCGGCGCTGCGCGCGCGCGGCCTTTC
>DAIOUO010000335.1:0-3923 GCA_036759485.1 Geminicoccaceae bacterium
GATCAGGGCGGGTCCCGAGGCCTCGGTCTCGATCAGGAGGTTGGAGCCGATCGCCTCGAGCCCGGCGGGGTTGACGAAACTCGCGAGCTCAAGCTGGCCGAGCACGACGACGCCGGTCTGGCCCTGCAGCTTGGCCGTGACCTGGCCGTCGGCGGCGATCGAGACGTCGATCGCCTCGCTCGGCACGGTGATGCCGGGGCTCACGGGGTAACCGTCCTGGGTGACGATCACCCCCTGTGGGCTCAGCTGGAAATTGCCCGAGCGGGTGTAGGCCGGTTCGCCGTCGGGCTTCTCGACGATGAAGAAGCCCTCGCCCTGGATCGCCACGTCGAAGCGGTTCTCGGTGTTCACGAGGCTGCCCTGGTCGTGGATGCGGTAGACGGCGGCGGTCTTGACGCCGAGACCGAGCTGCACCCCGGCCGGCACGATCGTGCCGGTGTCGGAGGTCACGGCGCCGGTGCGCCGCTCGCTCTGGTAGAGCAGGTCCTGGAACTCGGGCCGCATCCGCTTGAAGCCCGTGGTCGTCATGTTGGCGATGTTGTTGGAGATGACCTCGACGTTGAGCTGCTGGGCCATCATGCCGGTGGCGGCGACACTCAGGGATCGCATGGGTTCCTCGCTCGTCGTGGGCGGGAGCGACCGGTTCAGGCGCTGACCCCGGCGAGGCGCTCGACCGCCCGCCGGGTCAGCTCGTGGTGGGTCTCGATCATGCGCTGGGTTCCCTCGAAGGCCCGGGTGATCTCGATCAAGCGGGTGATCTCGAGCACGCCCTGGACGTTCGAGCCCTCGAGCGCGCCCTGGACGATGCCGCCCGGCGCACCGGGGATCGGCGGCTCGTCGCTCGCCAGGAGGCCGCCACCCTCGGGCCGCAGCCGTTCGGGGGCGGGAAAGCTCACGAGGCCGATCCTGCCGAGGATACCGCGGCGGCCGGCGATCGTGCCGTCGGCGGCGATCGTGGGCGCGGTCTCCTCCGGCGGCAGGACGATCGGTCGGCCGCCCTCGTCGAGCAAGGGATGGCCGTCCGGCGTGACGAGCTCGCCCTGCGCGTCGCGCAGGAACTGACCCGCTCGGGTGTAGCGCTCGCCGGCCGGGGTCAGCACGGTGAAGTAGCCCGGCCCCCGGATCGCGAGATCGAGCGGTCCTCCGGTCGGCAGGATCGGTCCCGGGCTCGGATCCCGGACCGTGGCGACGTCCTGGACGAAGGCCACGGTGCGCGGTTCGCCGGCCCGCTCGAGGACGGTCTCGAACAGCACCGACTGGGCCTTGAAGCCGGTCGTGCCGAGATTGGCGACATTGTTGGCGACCACCTGCATCGCCCGTTGCAGGGCGATCTGGCGGCTCAAGGCGACGTAGGAGGTGGTATCCAAGCGCGTTCTCCCTGCCGCCCGCCGCATGCATCCGCCGTGCCACCCGGCCCGGGCGCAGTCGCATCCCGGGATGTGGGGTCGGCTCGGTCGGGCTCCGGCAAGCCTTGCCCGGCACATCCTGCCGGGCGGCGTATCCGGGAGCGGGAAGGAAACCGAATGTTAACCCTTGGTCGGCTAGGACCCGTTCGGGCGCGATGCGGCGTGCCCGAGCGCACGGGGTGGAGCCATGGCGGCAGCGAAAAAGGGCGGCGAGGCGGGGGGCGAAGCGATGAAGGGCGGCGGGCTCAAGCTCGTCTTGATCCTCGCGGCGGTTCTCGTGGTCGCGGGCGGCGGCGGGGCCGCCGCCTGGTTACTCGGTCTGTTAGGCGGCGGCAAGAGCGAGGCGGCGGCACCGGCGCACGGCGCACCCGCGGCCGAGGATCACGGTGCCGCGCCGGCCGACGGCCACGGGGCACCGCCGGTCCCGCAGATCGCCTTCGTCGATCTGCCCGACATCCTCGTGAACCTCAAATCCACGAACAAGCGGGCGCGGTTCCTCAAGCTCAAGGTCGCTCTCGAGGTGAAGGACGCCCGCACGGCCGAGCAGGTGAAGACGCTCACGCCCCGCATCATGGACAGTTTCCAGCTCTATCTGCGGGCTCTCGACGCCGACGAGATCCAGGGCGCGAACGGCATGCTCACGCTCAAAGAGGAGCTGCTCGCGCGGATCAACCAGGCGGTCGCGCCGAACCGGATCAACGACGTCCTGTTCAAGGAGATGCTGGTCCAGTAGGCCGCCGGGCGAGTGGGGAGGCGTGCGGTGAACACGGTGGGGCCCGAGGCGCCGACGCCGGCCGGCGCCGAGGAGGTCGACGACGGGCTCGGCTGGGGCGAGGCCGCCCGGCCGGCCGCGGAGGAAGCGGGCGAGCCCTTGCTCGAGCGGGCCGAGGTGGCGGCGCTCCTGGGCGGGGCACGCGACGGGGCGAAACCCGCCGTCCTGGCCCTGGTCGCCCGCGACGCGGTCGCCCACGAGCGTCTGCCGATGCTCGAGGCGGTGGTCGACCGACTGCGGAGCGCGATGGTCGAGAGCCTGCGCGAGCTGACGGGTGGGCCGGTCGATCTCGCCACCGACGAGCTCGGCGCGCGCCGCTTCGGGACCTATCTCGGGAGCCTCGAGCGGCCGGTGCCGATCGCCGTCTTCCGTGCCGTCGAGTGGCAAGGCCGCGGCCTCCTGACCGTCGAGCGGGCGCTGGCTTTCGCGCTCGTCGACATCCTGCTCGGCGGCCGCCGCGCCGGTACGGCTCTCGCCGGCGGAGCCCGGGCGCTGACCACGATCGAGACCACGCTCGTCGAGCGGTTCGTGCGGATCGTGCTCGCCGATCTCGCCCGCGCTTTCGCACCGGTCGGCGCGGTGCGCTTCGAGCTCGAGCGGATCGAGACCGATCCGCGCTTCGCGGCGATCACCCGGCCGGGCAACGGCTGTGTGCTGCTCCGCCTGAGCGTCCTTCTCGACGGCCGGGGCGGGGGCCTCGCCCTTCTCCTGCCCTACGCGACGCTCGAGCCGGTCCGAGCACGGCTCGCCGAGACCTTCCCGGGCGAGCGGTTCGGTCGCGATCCCATCTGGGAGCGCCATTTCGAGGACAGGATCCTGGGGGCCGCGGTCGAGCTCGAGGCGGTGCTCGACGGCGGCAGCGTGGGCCTGCGGCAGCTGCTCGACCTGCGGCCCGGCGCCGTCCTGCCGCTCGACGTCCGCCCCGACGACCCGGTGGTGCTGCGCTGCGGCGGGGTCCCGCTCCTCCTCGGCAAGCTCGGGCGGGTCGGCGATCGCGTATCGGTGCGAATCGAGGAGCGAATCGTCCGCGAACGGGACGGGTGAGAGGCTCACGACATGTTGCGAATGGCGCTCGACCTCCTCTCGATCGTGCTGCTCTCGGTCACGGCGTTCTGGTGCGTGCGGGTCCATCGCCGGCTCGTGGCGCTGCGGTCCGATCGGGCCGAGATCGCCGCCTTCGTCGAATCGCTCGCGACCGCCACCGCCCGCGCCGAGCGGATCGTGCAGGAGATGAAGGCGGCGAGCGGCGAGGCCGCCGTCGCCCGGGAAGCCCAGGAGAGCGCGGCGCGCGACCGGCGCGAGGAGCTCGACCGTACGGTGGAGGCCGCCCAGAAGATGGCGCGCCGGCTCGAGGACGCGCTCGGTCAGGGGGCCCGCCTCGTGGCCGAGCTCAGGGCCCGGCAGGACGCGCAGGCGCTGCGGACGACCGCCCAACCGGAGCCGCCGCCGGCACCAACTCCCGCCGCGGCCGAGCCGGCCGCTGCACCGGCCCCGCCTCGCCGGCGGGTCCGCGACGATCTCCTCGAGGCGCTGCAGAAGCTCCGATGAGCCGTCGCGGCGAGCATCTCCACGGGCCGGGTGGCCTCGCTGTGGCCCTCGCGGGTCGCGGCCGCCGGCCGAGCCCGCTCCTGATCACCGCCGCCCTGGCCCTGCTGCTCGCCGCACTCAGGCTCGCCGAGCTCGCGGGACGGATCGAGTGGCCCGGAGCGACCGCCCCTGCGGCGGTGGTCGAGGCCGAGCCGGCC
>DAIOUO010000336.1:0-3898 GCA_036759485.1 Geminicoccaceae bacterium
GAGGGCGGGCGGGCCCGGTCGGTCGAGGGCGGCGAGCACCTCCTCGACCCGAGTCGCGGCGGCCAGTGCCACGGGCGCGTCGGCGAGGCCGAGCCGGCGGGCACGCAGGCGGATCTGCTCGATCGATTCCTCGCCCGAGAGATAGACCACGCGCTCGCCGGCATGGGCGAGGGCGGCGGCCGCCTGCAGGGTGAGCGTCGATTTGCCGATACCCGGATCGCCACCCAGGAGGATGGCCGAGCCCGGCACGAGCCCGCCGCCCAACACCCGGTCGAGCTCGCCGATGCCGGTCGAGAGCCGGGGCGGCGGGGTCTCGGTCCCGGCCAACGGGACGAGCTCGATGCCCTTGCCGCGCCGGGACGAGGCCGTCGCCGGGGCTGGGCCGGAGGGGCCGCCCGCGGGCTCCTCGACGATCGTGTTCCAGGCCCCGCAACCCTCGCAGCGCCCCACCCAGCGGGGATGGACCGCGCCACAGGCCTGGCAGACGTAGCTCGAGCGGGGGCGACTCACGGGCGGTCTCGAAACAGCACGCGGGTCGCGCGCTCGAGGCGCTCCTCGCGGCTCGTCCGTCGCGGCGCGGCGAGGGCGTCGCGGGTGCGGCCGACGGATCCCAATGCTTCCTCACGCCGGAAGCGTGCCCCGGGATCGTAATCCGCTCGATGGCGCTCACCCTGCAGCCGGCCGAAGGTCGAGCAGAAGAGGCGCGTCTCCGGGCCGGTCCGCGCCTCCCTCGCGAAGGCTTCGAGCCGATCCTTGCAGAACCGATGGTCGAGGGCCCGATAGATGCGACCCCGGGCCGGTCCACCCCGACGCGTCGCCCCCAGCAGGAGGTCGGCGACCTCCCCCGCAAGGCCGTGAAACAGGGCCCGGTGAGCCGTGCTGACGGCGCGGCGCGGATCGCTCTGGGCCGGCCGCCGGCGTCCGCGTCGGACAAGTGCCTCGGCCGTCTCGAGCAGCGCCCGCGACAGATCGGTCATCGCGCCTTGCGGCGCCGGCGCCGGTCGGTCATCCCGGCGATCTCTTGGCCCTCGGCGTGGTGATGGCCGAAGTAGGGGAACCGATCCTCCCCGGCCTCGACGAGGCGGTCGATGACCGCGAGTTCGGCCCGGGCCTGGGCATCGAGGTCGATCGGCTCTTCGCTCAGCCGATACCAGGCCTCGACGAAGATCGCGGGCTCGCCGTAATGGTCCTCGCCGCCACGGACCTCGACCTTCTGGAGGCCGAAGCGGCCGAGGCGCTCTTGGAGGATCCGCTCGATCTCGCGCACGGGCTCGGGCGGGACAGCGTGGCGGCGGAGGCTGCTCATGGCCGCACTCTACCGCCCGGCCCCGGCCGCGGCCAGCGAGCGGCGCGAAGCTGTCACCGGTTGCCGCGCGGACGCCCCGCCGGCATCCTTCGGCGCATGCGCACGGCTCTCCTCTGCGACGGTATCCGCACCCCGTTCGGCCGCTACGGCGGTGCTCTGGCTGCGATCCGCACCGACGATCTCGCGGCCCTCCCGATCCGCGCCCTCCTCGAGCGCAACCCGGGCCTCGACCCGGCGAGGATCGACGAGGTGATCCTGGGCTGCGCGAACCAGGCGGGCGAAGACAATCGCAACGTCGCCCGCATGGCGGCACTTCTCGCGGGCCTGCCGGTGGAGGTGCCGGGGGTGACCGTCAACCGGCTCTGCGCCTCGGGCCTCGAGGCGGTCGCCCAGGGGGCCCGAGCGATCGCCACCGGCGAGGCCGATCTCGTGATCGCGGGCGGGGTCGAGAGCATGTCCCGCGCTCCCTTCGTCCTGCCCAAGGCCGAGACCCCCTTCTCGAGGCGGGCCGAGATCTTCGACACGACGATCGGCTGGCGGTTCGTCAACCCGGCGCTCGCCGCCCGCTACGGGACGCATTCGATGCCCGAGACCGCCGACGAGGTGGCCGAAGCCTTCGCGGTCTCGCGCGAGGACCAGGACGCTTTCGCGCTGCGCAGCCAGCGGCGCTGGGCGCGGGCCTTCGCCGAACGGTTCTTCGCCGACGAGATCCTCCCGGTCGAAGTCCCCCAGCCCCGGGGCCCGGCCCGGACCGTCGACCGGGACGAGCATCCGCGGCCCGAGACGAGCCCCGAGAGTCTCGCTCGCCTCGCACCGCTGAACGGCCCGGGCAAAACGGTCACCGCCGGCAACGCCTCGGGCGTCAACGACGGGGCCGCGGCCCTCCTGCTCGCGAGCGAGGAGGCCGCCCGCCGCTTCGGCCTGGCACCCGTGGCCCGGATCGTCGGCGCGGCCACGGCCGGGGTCGAGCCCCGGATCATGGGGATCGGCCCGGTGCCCGCGACCCGCAAGCTCCTCGGCCGGCTCGGCCTCGGCCTGGGTGCCGTCGACCTCGTCGAGCTCAACGAGGCCTTCGCGGCCCAGGTCCTCGCCTGCCTTCGGCAGCTCGGCCTGCCGGACGATGCCGAGCAGGTCAACCCGAACGGCGGGGCGATCGCCATCGGCCATCCGCTGGGTGCGAGCGGCGCCCGGCTCGTCCTCACCGCCGCCCGCGAACTCGCCCGCCGGGGCGGCCGACGAGCGCTCTGCACCGCCTGCGTCGGCGTCGGCCAGGGGGTGGCGCTCCTGATCGAGCGACCCGCGACGTCATAGGACTATATGCCGAAGAACGGCCACTGTCCCGCCCGCTCTCATCCTCCCTCGAGGCGACGAGCCAGCGCCTCGCCGAGGCCGAAGCTCGCACGCCCGAGCGGCCGGGCGAGGCTGCCGACCGCGGGCGACCGGGCGCCGAGCCGGACCACGGCCTCGGCGAGCAGGACACCCGCCGTGATCCCGTCGACGAGCGGCACCGGGACGCGGTCGGCGAGGAGGCGCGGCAGCCCCGCCATCACCGCGCCCACGAGCAACACCACCTCGGCCGCGCGCGTCTCGACGAGCGTGCGAGCGCCCTCGACGACCGGCCCGTAGAAGGCCTCGGGGTCGGCCAACAGATCGCTCGGGCTCGCTTCCACGGGCGCGATCCCGGCGAGCCGACCGGCGAAGCCGTAGCTCTCGGCGAGCTCGCGATAGACCGGAAGCAGACGGCGGCCGAGGATCACCATCCCGATCCGAGTGCCGAGCGTCGCGGCGAGCAGGAGCCCGGCCTCGGTCGTGCCGACGACCGGCACGTCGAACAGCTCGCGGGCGGCCCAGAGGCCGCTGTCCATCGACATGGCCAAGAGCACGGCGTCGAACGGCTCGGGCTCGGCCGCCAGCATGTCGAGCAGCGCATGGGCGGCGATCGCCGCCTCGGCCCGCCCGCCCACCACCCGGGCGCCGAAGGGGGCGGTCCGGGCCAGGATCTCGGTGCCGGGTGCGGCCACCGCGCGGGCGGCCCTCTCGACCACCGCCGTGACCTCGGGGGAGGTGTTGGAGTTCGCGACCAGGAGCCTCACGGACCGGCACTCCGCCAATCGTCGATCGGATCGAAGGGGAAGATCGGCCGGGCCGGCCGCCGCAAGGGCGGGCTCGCGAGATCCGAGCTCGCGGGGCCCGGGGTGTCGGCGCGCACGACCTCGACGGCGATCGACCGGAAGGAGTGGAAGCTCGCGGCGGTCTCGATCGGCAGCGCGTCGCGGCGCGGGAGGTCGTGCCGCAGCGACGAGGCGCGACCGGCGAGCTCGTCGGCCGATCGCTCGGCGAGTGCGGCCTCGCCGCCGGTGGTGACGGCTGCGGCCAAGCGGCCCGCGGGGCGATCGAGCCGGGGCTGCATCGGGAAGGTGGCGGCGGCGAGCACGCCGGGTCGGGTTTCGATCGCCCGGGCCCGCTCGAACCGGGTGCCCATGGGCGGCCGGTCGGTCGCGAACTGCTCTCGGTGTCCCGAGAGCGGCAACCGCCGCCGGGCGATCACGGGGCGCGGCCCCTCGCGCAGGATGCGGATCGGGAGCCGTGTGC
>DAIOUO010000337.1:0-3885 GCA_036759485.1 Geminicoccaceae bacterium
GCCCCGCCCCGTCGAGCGCGGCGGCCTCGATCAAGACGCGCGGGATCGCCTGCAGACCGGCGAGAAAAAAGACGAAATTGTAGGCGACATGTTTCCAGGCCGCGGCCAGCACGACCAGGATCATGGCGTGCGTCGCATCGAGGCTCGGGTCCCAGCCCAACCCCAGCCCCTGGCGAAGCGCGAAGGCCAGCACCCCCATGGCCGGGTCGAGGAGGAAGAGGAAGAGCGCCCCGGCGATCGCGGGTGCCACCGCATAGGGCCAGATCGCGAGCGTGCGGTAGACCGTACGGCCGCGCACCACCCGGTCGACCAGGACCGCGAGGAACAGGCCCAGGAACATCGCGAGGGCGGCGGTGGCGGCGCAGAAGACGATCGTGACGAGGATCGCCTGTCGATAGGCGGAACTCTGGAGCAGCTGCTCGAAATTGAGCAGCCCGACCCACTGCAGCTCGCCCGAGAAGGGCTCGACCATGAAGAGGGCCTGGACGATCGCCTGCCCGGCCGGCCAGAAGAAGAAAAAGAGAAGAACCAGGAGCTGGGGGGCGAGCAGGAGCCAGGGCAAGAGCCGGCCGCGGAAAAGAACCCGCTTGATCATGGCGGATTCTCGCCGCGCCGGCTTCCCCGCTCCGAGCGCTCGCCGCTCAGATCTTGCCCTTGTTCTGCTGCTCGAAACGGCGGAGGATCGCGTTACCCTCCTCGACCGCCTGGTCGAGGGCTTCTTCGACGCCCTTTTTGCCGGCCCACACGAGCTCGAGTTGGTCGGTCAGGGCCTTTCTGACGTTCTCGTAGTTGCCGAGGCGAATGGTCCGCGAGTTTTCCCGCTCTTCGCCCATCAAGAGCTGCTCGACCGCGATCGCCCGGGTCGGGTGCGTGTCGTAGTAGCCTTCCTTTTTGGCGAGCTCCCAGGCCGCCACCGTGATCGGCACGTAACCCGTGGCCTTGTGCCAATCGAGCTGCACCCGGGGGTCGGTCAAGAAGCGGAAGAAGGCGGCCGCCCCTTCGTAATGCGCGTCCGAGAAGCCCTTGAAGAGGTAGAGAGCGGCACCGCCGATCATCGAATGATTGGGCCTCAGATCCGCCTCGTGCGGCAGGAGGGAAGCGCCCCATTTCATCTTGGCGCCGGCCTCGACCGTGCTGTGCCAGGCCGTGCTGTCGATCCAGAAGGCGCAGCGGCCCTCGATGAAGTTGGTGCGCGCGGCACTCGCCCAGGTCTGGGCCGCGGCCGCCCCGAAGGTGGCGAGCCCCTCGTCGACCCAGCGCTTGAGCCGCTCGACGTGCTGGACGAAGCGGGTCTTGTCGTAGACGAGCTCGGCATCGAGCCCGTCGAAGCCGTTCCTGCGCGTGGCGACCGGGATGTCGTGCCAGACGCTGTAGTTCTCGAGCTCCTGCCAGGGCCCGGCGGCGAAGGAATAGCCGCAATCGGCCGCACCCTTGGCTTTGATGGTGCGGATCTGCTCTTCCATCTCCTGCCAGGTCTTCGGTGGTGCCGCGATCCCGGCCGCGTCGAGAATATCTTTGTTGTAGAACAGGATCGGTGTCGAGCTGTTGAACGGCATCGCGAGCAGCCGGCCCTGGCGATCGGTGTAGGTCTGGACGACCGGCCGCAGATAATCCTGGATTCGGACTTCGACCTTGTACTTGTCGAGCACGTCGTGCACGGGCACGATCGCGCCCGAAAGCATCATGGTGAGCACGCCCGATTCGTTGTTCATGAGGATGAGCGGGTGCTCTTTCGCCCGCCAGGCGGCGATCGCGGCATTGAGCGTCGCCACGTAATTGCCCTTGTTGACGGGCTTGAGCTCGTAGCGGTCCTGGCTCGCGTTGAAGCGCTCGGCGACCTTCTCGAGGGCGGCACCGAGCTCGCCCGAGAGCGCGTGCCACCAGTCGAGGACGAGCCGGTCGGCGCGCGCCGGCGCGCCGGGGGCGAGCGCGAGCCCGCCGCCCACGACACTCGCGAGAAGCCACCGTCCGAGCCGCATGAGCGTTCCTCCACGATCCCGCGACGCGCACTTAACCCCGTGCCGTGACCGGCCGAGGCCATTCGGATGACGGCAAGAAGACGGTAGCGCGACGATCGGGCGGCAGCTGCATCACGGGCTCGCTTGTCACCGTGCTCGCCAAGCCCTAAGGGCGGGGCCGCGATCGCGAGATCTGGGACGCGGGATGAGCGCCAAGCAGGAGGAGGAGCGCCGGCACACGATCGTCGTGCTGGTCGACAACGAGCCGGGCATCCTCGCCCGTGTCGTGGGCCTTTTCAGCGGCCGCGGCTACAACATCGACA
Organism: Geminicoccaceae bacterium; assembly: GCA_036759485.1. Lineage (GTDB taxonomy): Bacteria > Pseudomonadota > Alphaproteobacteria > Geminicoccales > Geminicoccaceae > JANXAZ01. The sequence continues at coordinate 2,282 of DAIOUO010000337.1, forward strand.
GCCTGACGGTGGCCGAGGTCGACAAGGTCCGCGGCCTGTCGCGGATCAACATCGTCACCACCGGCACCGAATACGTGATCGAGCAGATCAAGGCGCTGCTCGCCAAGCTCGTGCCGGTACACCGGGTCCAGGATCTGACCAAGGAGGGTCCGGCAGTCGAGCGCGAACTCGCGCTCGTCAAGGTGGTGGGCGAGCGCGACCGGCTGTTCCAGGCGCTGCGGGTGGCCGACTTCATGCACGCCCGCCTGGTCGACAGCCGACCCGGCAGCATGATCTTCGAGGTGACCGGCACCTCCGACGAGCTCGACGCCTTCATCGACCTGATCGAGCCCGTCGAGGTGAGCCGCGCGGGGGTGGTGGCGATCGCGCGCGGTCCGAACGTGCTCGCGGGCGAGCGGTGAGGCGCGGCGCCCGTGGGCGCCGCCGCGGTGACAAGCAGAGGAGACCAGGAGTATGCGCGTCTATTACGACCGGGACGCCGACCTCAATCTCATCAAGAGCAAGAAGGTCGCCGTGGTCGGCTACGGCAGCCAAGGCTTCGGCCACTCGAACAACCTCAAGGACAGCGGCGTGGCCGAGGTGGCGGTGGCGCTCAAGCCCGGTTCGCCGACGCGCAAGAAGGTCGAAGCCGCGGGCCTCAAGTGCATGACGCCGGCCGAGGCGGCGCGCTGGGCCGATGTCGTCATGGTGCTCGTGCCGGACGAGCTGCAGGCCGATCTCTACCGGGACGAGCTCGCCCCCAACATGAAGGAGGGGGCGGCCTTGATGTTCGCCCACGGCTTCAACATCCACTTCAAGCTCATCGAGCCCCGGAAGGACCTCGACGTCCTGATGGTGGCACCCAAGGGGCCGGGCCATCTGGTCCGCTCGGAATATGTCGGCGGTGGTGGCGTGCCCTGTCTCTTGGCGATCCACCAGGACGCCTCCGGCACCGCGCACGATCTCGGCCTCTCCTACGGCAGCGCCATCGGCGGCGGCCGCGCCGGGATCATCGAGACGACCTTCAAGGAGGAGGTCGAAACCGACCTCTTCGGCGAGCAGGTGGTCTTGTGCGGCGGCCTCTGCGCCTTGATCCAGGCCGGCTACGAGACGCTCGTCGAGGCCGGTTACGCGCCCGAGATGGCCTATTTCGAGTGCCTGCACGAGGTGAAGCTGATCGTCGATCTCATCTACGAGGGCGGCCTCGCCAACATGCGCTATTCGATCTCGAACACGGCCGAGTACGGCGACTACACGACCGGGCCGCGGATCATCAACGAGGCCGTCCGGGCGGAGATGAAGCGCGTGTTGGCCGACATCCAGACGGGCAAGTTCGCCAAGGATTGGGTACTCGAGAACAAGGCGGGCCAAGTGAGCTTCAAGGCGATGCGGGCGCGCGCCGCGGCGCACCCGATCGAGGCGGTGGGCGAGCGGCTGCGGGCGATGATGCCCTGGATCGCCGCCAAGAAGCTCGTCGACAAGAGCAAGAACTGATTTTTCGTCGGTTTTCGCTCGCGCCGTTGTTCCCGAAGCCCGCCCTCGCGGCGGGCTTTTCTTTTATTCGCCGCTCCAGAGCTTTTCTCGAGTCTCTGGAACGCGTCGATCGTGCGGGGTCTCTTCGGATC
>DAIOUO010000338.1:0-3876 GCA_036759485.1 Geminicoccaceae bacterium
CGCCCGGGCGGCGTCTCCGGACGGACGCCGCCCGGGCGTTCAGCGCGCGACGCTCACTTGAGATAACCGATGTCGCGCCATGCCGCGTACTTGGCACGGAACGCTTTGTAGTGCTCGTAGATCTCCTTGAAGCGCGGATCCGCCGCGGACTCCTCCTCGGCGACCTGCTCCCAGGCGGCCTTGAAGGCGTCGAGGAACTCCCGCGGCCACTGGTGCACCGTGACGCCGTGCTGCTTGTGGAATTCGATCGCGTCGCCCTGGCGCGCCTCGCCGGCCGCCATGAGCCACAGATTGGCGTCGTTGCACCCGACCTCGATCATTTTCTGATAAGACTTCGGCAGCTTGTTCCATGCGTCACGATTGATGATGACGTCGACGAACGAGGCCTGTTGGTGCCAGCCCGGGAAATAGTTGTGCTTGGCGATTTGGTAAAAACCGAGGTTCTTGTCGAGAGACGGATACGAAAACTCCGTGGCGTCGATCACGCCGCGCTCGAGCGCTGGATAGATGTCGCCGGCGCTGAGCAACTGGGTGTTGACACCGAACTTCTGCATCACCTTGGCGCCGAGGCCGAAGAACCGCATCTTCAGCCCCTTGAGATCGTCGAGCGTCTTGATCTCCTTGCGGAACCAGCCCGAAGATTCGGCGATCACGATGCCGCACTGGAAGCCCTTGATGTTGTGTTTGGCGAGCTCCCGGTCGTAGAGCTCGTAACCTCCGCCTTGCTGGATCCAGGCGAGATACTCGTTGACGCTCGGCCCGAAGGGCACCGACGCGAAGAAGACGAGATGAGGAATCCGCCCGGCATGAAAGCCCGGCGAGGAGTAGGACATCTCGACCGAGCCTTTCGAGACGGCATCGAACACCTCGAGCGCCGGCACCAGAGCGCCCGGCTCGTGGAAACGGATGTCGAGATTGCCGTCCGTCATGACTTTGAGATTATCGATCAACCGGGTGATGTTCTGCCCGATCACGTCGAGCGTACTAGCATAGGAGCTGGCGAGCTTCCAGCGGATCTTCTGCTGCGCTTCGGCAGGCGTCGGGGCGAACCCGAGCACTCCTCCCAACAGGAGGACGGCGAGCGCGCCGAGCGGTTTTTTCGGCATGGTTCCTGGCCTCCCCGGTTCTTCCCGGCGCGGCGAGCGTGGGCGCGGCGGCCGAGCCCTGTCAAGCGCGCATCGCAGCCCCGCTCCTCAGGCGGGTCGGTCGACGCTGCGGAACGGCAGGGCCGCGCGCAGCGCCGCCATCTCGTCCTCGAGCGCACGGGTCTCCCGGACCAGGAAGCGCGCGACCGCTTCGCGGAGCGACGGGTCGGCGAGCCAATGGGCGCTCCAGGTCCACACCGGCTCGTAGCCGCGCAGGAGCTTGTGCGGGCCTTGGGCGCCGGCCTCGACCCGCGCGAGGCCGCGGCCGATCGCGTGCTCGATCGCGGCGTAGTAGCAGCATTCGAAATGCAGGAACCGACTCTCTTCGAGAGCGCCCCAGAGCCGACCGTAGAGGGTATCGCCGCCTACGAGATTGAGAGCCATCCCGAGCGTTCGCTCGCCCCGTCGTGCTCGGATCACCAGGACCCGATCGGCGAGAGGACTGCGCGCGAGCCCGCCGAAGAAGGCCTCCGACAGATAGGCGCCGCCCCAGCGCCGCTCGACGGTCGCGAGATAGTAGGGAAAGAACGCCTCGAGGGCCGGCGCCGCGGCAGCGCCCTCGAGCACCTCGATCTCGACACCGGCGCGGCGAACCGCCTCGCGCTCCTTGCGAATGGTCTTTCGCCGAGCACTCGAGAGGGCGTCGAGGAAGTCGCCGAAATCGCGATAGCCGCGATTGTACCAATGGAACTGGATACCGCGACGGACGAGGCAGCCCGCGGCAGCCAGGAGCTCGGCCTCCGCCTCGCTGCAGAAGGTGACGTGGAGCGAGGAGACGGAAAGTCGCACGGCGGTCGCCACGAGTGCGCGAGCGAGTTCTTCCCGAGCGGCCGGATCGCGGGCCAGGAGCCGGCGGCCCGGGACCGGTGTGAAGGGGACGGCCACCTGCAGCTTCGGATAATATCGTCCGCCGACGCGGCCGTAGGCCTCGGCCCAACTCTGGTCGAAGACGTATTCGCCGAAGGAGTGGGTCTTGAGCCAGAGCGGGGCGGCCGCGACCGGCCGACCCGAGCGCTCCAGCACGAGATGGCGCGGCCGCCAGCCGGTCCGGGCACAGGCCGAGCCACTGGCCTCGAGCAAGCCGAGGAAGGCGTGGCTCGTGAAGGGGTCGTCGTTACCCGCGAGCCCGTCCCAATCGGCCGCCGGGACGGCGTCGATGCCGGCGAGGAGCGACGCTCGGGTGCGGTCAGGCGGCACGGTACGCCCGCGCCGACGCCCCCCGGTTGCGCGCCGCCGGGCGATGCCGCAACTTCCGGCGCACTGCCTGGGGCTCTGGGGAGGAGCGTCGATGAGCACGCCGCGCGCCGACGGGCTCGCCATGCCCGCCGAGTGGGCGCCGCACCGACGTTGCTGGATGGCGTGGCCCTGCCGCGAGGAACTGTGGGGCGACCGGCTCGAGGCGGCCCGCCAGGTGGTGGCGGAGATCGCCAAGGCGATCGCCGCGTTCGAGCCGGTCACCATGCTGGCCCGGCCGGACCTGACGGCGAGCGCGTCGCTCGGCTGCGGCCCGGGCATCGCGGTCCTGCCGATGCCGCAGGACGACAGTTGGACGCGCGATACCGGGCCGACCTTCGTGACCGCGCCCGGCCGCCTCGCCGGCGTCGCCTGGCGGTTCAACGGTTGGGGCGAGCAGTGGCCCGACCACGCCCAGGACGCGCTCATGGCGCGGCGCGTGCTCGAGCATCTGGGCGTGCCGCGCTACGATGCGCCGATCGTGCTCGAGGGCGGGGCGATCGCGGTCGACGGCGAGGGCACCTGCCTCGTGTGCGAGCCCTCGGTCCGCGATCCCAAGCGCAATCCCGGTCTCGGTCGAGCGGCGATCGAGGCCGTGCTGCGCGACTATCTGGGCGTCCTGACCGTGATCTGGCTGCCGCGCGGGCTGACCGACGACGAGACCGGCGGGCATGTCGACAATGTCGCCTGCTTCGCCGGCCCCGGCCGAGTGCTGGCGCTGGTCCGCGACGAGCCCGGCGACCCCGACCACGAGGCGCTGGCCGCCAACCTCGCCGTGCTGCGCGAGGCGGTCGACGCCAAGGGTCGTCGGCTCGAAGTCGTGCCGATCGTCGCACCGAGGGTGCGGCCGCGCGATCGGGACCGACGGCTCACGCTCTCTTACGTCAATCTCTACGTCGCCAATGGCGGGGTGGTGATGCCCGCCTTCCACGATCCTGCCGACCGGGCGGCGTTGCGCGCCGTGCAGGCCGCTTTTCCGGACCGCGAGGTGGTGCAGATCGAGGCGAGCGATCTGTTGTGGGGCGGGGGCGGTATCCACTGTATCACTCAACAGGAGCCCGACCCCGGACCGGCCGCGGGTTGAGCGGGCGCGAGGCGCCGGGCGAAGGCAACGCCTTTCGTTCCCGAGGGGGACGGGGACAGCGCGATGCACTCGCCGGCGCCCTGAAAGGGGGCGCCCGCATCTGGTTTCGTTCCCGAGGGCGACGGGGACAGCGCGATGCACCCCCGGCCGCCGCGAGGCCGGCGGCTTTCCCGCCGAGCGAAGGAAGGCCGTCCCCTCACGGGCACGGACCCCGCGCGACGGCGGGCACTGCGACGAGCCGGCGGCGCGATGGTCGGGCTCGAGACGCGCGGTCCCGACGACCGCCGTCCGGGGCGAAGGCGTGCGGCCGGAAATGCCCGGTCCGGCAGCCGAAGGCGGACGGTGCTGCGGTCGCGACGGGGGTAGCGGCGGTCCGGCCCGTCCCGCCCCGGACCGGTGGGCCCGGGTCGGGGC
>DAIOUO010000339.1:0-3851 GCA_036759485.1 Geminicoccaceae bacterium
AGCTGCCGTAGGCCGACCAGCGCAGATGGGCGGGCGGCAGAGGCCGCGCGCGCCAGTAGCCGTCGCCGGGATAGACCACGAGGATCTCTTCCGCGCGTTCCTGAAAGCGGGTCCAGAGCTGGAGCACGTGGAAGCCCTCGTGCACGGTGTCGCCGACTCGGAATGGCACGAGCGTCGGCCGCCAGAACTTCGCGAAGACGTAGCCGATCAGCTGCCACTCGACCGTCTCGTAGATCGTCTTGCGCGATGGATGGAAACTGTATTCGGGCGCGTTCGACACTACGGTCCGGCAGTTGCGCAGGTCGGGCTGCCAACGGTCGACGTCGAGCGTGCCGATATAGGCCGGGTGAACCGCTTCGACGGTGAAGCGGCGAACCTCGTCCGAAACGAGCTCGAGCGTGACATTGTCCTTCTCGGCACAAGAGGTGGGCTCGCTCCGGTTGACGACCGTCACCGCGAGCTCTTCGGCCGCGAGCCCCGTCGGTGCCAAGAGTGCCTTCAGGGCGACGAGCGCGCCCGCCGTCGCGACCTTGCGCCTCTTCACGCTTCGCCTCCCGCCCCAGCGTCCAACAGGGCGTAGACGTCGCCCGAATTGGCGGTGTGCGGCAGCGCCTCGACCAGTGCCGCCACCTCGGCCGCCTCGACCCAACGCCCGAGCTCGAGCTTCTGGCTCTCGCCCAGTGCCAGGTCGAAGCGATAGCGACCGAGCGCCGAGAGGCGCTCGAGGCAGCGGTGCGCCACCTCGCGGGCGATCGTCGTGAACTCGAACGAGAGTGCCGGCAGCGGCCGTGACAGGCCCTCGAGGACCCGGTCCTCGAAACCCTCGACGTCGATCTTGACGAAGGCCGGCTCGCCGTAGCGGGCGATGAGGTCGTCGAGTGTGGTGACCTCGACCTCGAGTTCGCGATCCCAGACCTGCCCCTCCCAACCCTGCGCCCCCTCCGCGGAGCGGATGAACGCTTCGGATGCGGTCGAGACGGTCGGGTTGCGGGCGTTGACCTTGAGGGTGATCCGACCCGGCCGGGCCCCGGCCGCCAGGGGCAGGATCGTGACCATCGGGTCGTGGCCGCGGAGCAGGCGAATGACCCGGGCGGGACCCGGCTGCGGCTCGAGGGCGACCACGCGGGCCCCGAGCCGGCGGAAGGAAGCGACCCGATCGCCCACATGGGCGCCGATGTCGAAGACGAGATCGCCCGGTTTCACGAAGCGCCGATAGAGCGCGTCCATGGCCCGGTGACGGGCCCGGTCGAGATGGTAGATCCGGATCGAGCGCCATATCGCCTCGAGCCCGACCAGCCGCTCGCGGAGGCGGCCGATCATCGGCCCGGCTCCTCGGCCGCGAGGGCGCGGATCTCGGGCGGCGGGTCGAGATCCTCGGGGATGGCGCAGAGGCCGAGCCGCGCGGCCCGCTCGCCGAGCCGCGGATCGGCGGTGAGCACGGCGAACGGAACGGCCACGAGGAAACCCAGCAGGAGCGGCAGACCCCAGAGCAGCACGGCGGGCGCCTGCCAGAGAAGGAGCCCGCAGACGACGAGGCCGAACAGGAACTGCGGCCAGAGGCCGACCAGCGCCGTGGTCCAGGAGAGGGCGTGGGCGTCTCGCGCCTGGCCGCTCCAGCTCGCCGAGCGACCGAACAGGAGTCCGATCATGAAGAGCGTGATACGGAAGGTGGTGGCGGCGCCCAAAAGGAAAGAGAAGACGAGCTCGACGAGGCCGCCGAGCGCGAACCGCAGCCGCCCGCCGTAGCGCCGTGCGGAGCCCGGTGTCAGCAGAACGTCGAGGAAGCCCGCTAGCTTGGGGGCGAGATACATGAGGAGGAAGAGAAGGTAGAGGGCGATGCCGAGGCTCACCGGGAAGCTCCCCGGCGGATCGGAATCGAAGGGCTTGAGAGCGGCGAGGGCGATCAGGAGCGTCCAAGCCGGCACGCCGACGAACATCAGCACGGCCCAGATCAGCTGGAACCGGCTCGTGGGCAGGAGCCCGGGCAGGCCCAGGAGCTTCAAGTACTGGAGATTGCCCTGGCACCAGCGGACGTCGCGCCTCGAGAATTCGAGAAGCGTGGGTGGGTTCTCTTCCCAGGATCCTTCCTCGACCGGCAGCACCCGGACCTCGTAGCCGGCGCGTCGCATCAAAGCCGCCTCGACCTGGTCGTGCGACATGACATGCCCGCCCAGGGGCGGCTCGCCGGGCAGCATCGGCAGATCGCAGTGCTCGACGAACGGCCGGATGCGGACCATGCCGTTGTGGCCCCAGAAGGGTCCGCAATCGCCCACCCACCAGGCCTGGCCCATCGTATAGGTGCGCATGCCCGCCCGCATGCCGAACTGGAAGATGCGGGCGAAGAGGCTCGTGGACGGCATGCCGACGACCAGGCTCTGCAGGATGCCGAGCCGCGGATGGGCCTGCATCATGCGGGCGAGCCGGACGATCGTGCGGCCGCTCATGAGGCTGTCGGCATCGAGCGGCAACATGAGCTCGTAGGCCCGGCCCCAGCGTGCGCAGAAGTCGCGCAAGTTGCCGGCCTTGAACCCCGTGTTCCGCTCGCGCCTGCGATAGGCGATGCGCTCGGGAGCGGGACTCGCCGCCCGCCAACGGGCGACCTCCGCTTCCTCGAGAGCGGCGATCCCGGGGTCGGAAGTGTCGGAAAGCACGAAGAAGTCGAAGGCGGCCGCCTCGCCCGTGGCCTCGAGGCTCGCCTCGATCACTCGAAGCCGCCGGAAGGCGCGGGCCGGGTCCTCGTTGCGCAGGAACATCAAGACGGCGCAGCGAAGGCGCAGCGGCTCCTCCCGCTCCCCGGCTGCAGCGAAGGGAGCGACGCGGGGAAGACCGTCGCGGACCCCGTGCAGCAGCCAGAAGCCGATGACGGCGTTCCAGAAGCCGAGCACGCTCCAGGGCAGACCCACGAGGAAGCAGAGGAAGATGCCGAGATCGACGGCACTCCAGCCGCCCGCACCCAGGACTCGGGCCGCGAGCCAGGCCGTCCCGACACAAGCGATCAGGTTGAGCAGAAGGACGAGGAGCCGGCGCCGGCGCAGCTCGGGGAGGCTGTCGAGGCCGGCCGGGGTGCGGTCGGCCGGAAGGCTCGCCTCGGCGAGCCCGAGGTCCTGCGGAGCGACGCTCATGGGAGACTGCGCCCGACCCGATGGCTCGGCGGCGGAGATAGCGCGCTCCGGCGCCGCCGGCCAGGGAGCGGCCGCCTCAGCTGCCGCGGCGCAAGAGCATCCGCTGCATCACCCCGTCGCGGCGGACGAAGGCGTGGTAGAGAGCACCCGCCACGTGCAGGACCACGAGCCCGGCCAGGGTCTGGGCGAAGAGGCCGTGGACGCCGAGCAGAACCTCGGAGAGCGGCTCGCTCTTCGGCAGAATGGGCGGCAGCTCGAACAGGCCCCAGACGACGATCGGGGCGCCGAAGGCCGAGGTGCCGGCCCAGCCCAGGATCGGAACCACGAAGAACAGCACGTAGAGCAGATGGTGGACCGCCACCGAGAGTGTGCGCTGCCAGGGAGCCAGCGCGGGATGCGGCGGTGGCACTCCGAGGGTGCGACGCAACACGACCCGCAGGATCGCGAGCGCCAGGACCGTGACGCCGATCGAGCGGTGGGTGTGGTAGAGCGCGTCCTGCAGGGGGCCGGGCTCGAGATCGCCCATCCGCCAGCCGATCGGGATCGCCACGAGGATCAGCACCGCCATCGTCCAATGGAGGACGACGAGTGCCGCCGGATAGCGCTCGTCCGTCCCCCCGACCGTCGCCGTCGCCAAGGCCGTCCCTCCCCTACCCGCTCCGCGGAGAGTTTGGTGCCCGCCGGCCGTTCTTGACAGCCCCCGAAGGAGCCGGCTCCTCGTCCTTCTGC
>DAIOUO010000340.1:0-3827 GCA_036759485.1 Geminicoccaceae bacterium
CGGGCGCGGCCGCGCGCGGCCCCGCCGGGCGGTCGCCCGAGCAGGGCCTCGAGATCGCTCGCGAGGGCGGCCTGCTCGGCGATGGCCCAGCCGGTGAGCCGGTCCTCGATCCGCTGGGTCATCTCCGCGGCGGCGGCCTTGGTGAAGGTGATCGCGAGGATCCCCTCGGGATCGGCCCCCGCGAGCAGGAGCCGCAGGACCCGGTCGGTGAGCACGCGGGTCTTGCCAGTCCCGGCATTGGCCGTGACCCAGACCGAGCGGTCGGGATCGGCCGCCCGTCGCTGAGCCTCCGTCGGCGGGCGGAGAGCCGATGGCGAGGGCGGGATCACCGTACCTCCGCCGCCGTCTCGGTGCCCCACCATTCGGCGGTGCGGGCGAGATGGTCGAAAGGATCCGACCGGCGCGCGACTTCCGGCCGCGGCGAGGGCCGGAACGGCGTGGCGGGGTCGGCGAAATGGGCGAGCAGCCGGGCCACCCCGGCCCGTGCCGCCTCGATCAGGTCGGTCGGGTCCAGCTTGCCGGCGAGGTCGACCGGAGCCTGGGCCGGATCGCCACCCCGCAGCGGGACATAGACGAGGGCGGTCGGCACCGCGGCGCCGACGTCGGGGAAGCCGCCCTCGGCGGCGATCCACGCCTCGAGCGCGAGCTGCGGCTCACGGCCGCTTTCGACTTCGCGCCGCTCGGGCACGCGTCCGCTCTTGTAGTCGAGGATCGCGAGCCGGCCGTCGCGCCCGATCTCGATTCGGTCGGCCCTGGCGCGGATGCGGTACGGCCCGCCGGGTCCGTCGACGGTGATCGCGCCCTCGAGCTCGGCCCAGATCCGCGCGATCTCGCTGCGACGCTCGGCTTCCCACGCGGCGAGGGCCGAGGCGAGCCGCTCGAAGCGCGGCCACCAGAGCGCCCGGACCTGGGGATGGTGTGCCTCGGTCTCGAAGCGATGCGAGCCGACGGTGCGCAGGGCCTCCACCAGGTTCTCCGGCAACCGGTCGCGGTAGCGCCGGACCCACTCGGCGAGGATCCGGTGGAGGAGTTCGCCCCGCTCCGGGGCACCCGGCTCGGCGTCGATCGGATCCAAGGGGCCGAGCGCCAGGATCCGACGGGCGTAGAAGCGGTAGGGATCGCGCAGGAGGTCGCGGACGTCGCTCACCCAGAGCTCGCGCGGGCGTGCTGCGGCCGGCGGCCGAGGGGCCGGTCGCGGCGCCGGCCGTGGCCAGGGCCCGTCCGGCTCGTCGAGCCGCGCCGGCCAGCTGCGCCGCTCCGGGAGCGGGCGCACGCGCTCGCGCGCTCGCTCGCGCGCGAGCACCGCATCGAGCCGCACGAGCCAGCGCGAAGCGGTGCACGGCGCCCCGACCTCGTCCTTCTGGGCGCGCGACAGCACGACCTCGGGCGCGCAGGCCGCCTGCACGAGGTCGTGGGCAGCGACGCCGATCGCTTGCTCGATGGGCGGCAGGCCCAGTGCGGCCCGCATCTTGCGATTGAGCCACGGCCCCGCCGGCACCGTGCCTGGCCAAACACCTTCGACGAGCCCGCCGACGCAGACCAGGTCGGCGCTCTGCAGGCGGTTCTCGAGGGGGCCCAGGATGGCGAGGCGGGGATGGCCGGGGGCACGCCGCCGGACCGCGCGCCCGCCCATCAGTACCGCCAGAAGCGCGGGCCATGCCGAAGGGGGCAGCGGACCGAGTGCCGGGAGCGCGTCGCGCAGCTCGGCCACGAAGCCGGCTGCCGCCTCGCCCGCTTCCTTCGCCCAGAGCTCGCCAGGATCGCCGGCATCGTCGGCGGCGAGCCACTCGACGAAGCCGAGATGTGCGTCGAGCAGCACAACCGGGTCGACCTCTCGCTGCGCGGCGAGGATTCGGGCGGGCTCGCTCGCCGCGACGAGCTCGGCGAGCCAGGCCGTGAGCTCCGCCTTCGGGACGGGGGCCGTCCAGCGCTGCTCGGGTAGGTCGCCGAGTGCTGCGAGCAGGCCCGGCAGGCCACCCGCCACCCGAGGGCCGCGCAGGAGCGCCCGCTCGAGCGCGCGCACCCGCCTGCGGAACTCGCGACGTCCGAGGCCGCCCTGGGCGAGCGGATGTTTCAAGGCGGCCAGGAGGGGCACCGGCGGTGCTTCCTCGACGAGCACGCGAGCGGTGAGGAGGAGAAAGGTGCCCGGCGGGGTCTGGTCGAGGGGGGTCCCGGCGCTGTCGTCGACCTCGATGTTCCATCGGGCGAGCTCGGCCGCGACGCGCCGGGCGAGGTTGCGGTCGGCCGTCACCAGCATCGCTCTTCGCCCCGGCACCTCGAGCGCCTCGCGCAGACGGATGGCGAGGGCGGTGGCCTCTTCCCCGGGATCGCGGGCCTCGACCAGCTCGAGCCCCTGGAGCGCTTCGGTCGGGAGGGGGGCATCGACGGCCGTTGGCTCGCTCTCGCGCGCGGGTGTGCCGGCGACCCGGCGCCAGAGCGCGGCGCGCCGGGCGCCTGTCGCGAACGCGGCCGGGGGGTCTCGCGAAGGCAGCTCGAGGACCGCCTCGGGTGCCACGCCGAGCCGATCGAGGAGGCGATGCAGCGCCCATTGCGGGTGGGTCGGGCCGAACGCCGCACGATCCGGCGGTGGCAGCTCGCGATCGAGCCCGGGCAGGACCACGAACCCCTCGGGCAGGCGCGCGACTACGGCGAGGAGCCGGGCCACGGCCGGGAGCGTCCCGGTGATGCCGGCGGCGACGACCGGCCGATCGGGCGGCCGGCGGGACCACCGGCAGGCCACGGCGTCGAGCATGCGGCGCCGCCGCTCGGCGGGCTCGAGCGCGCCCTCCTCGGCGAGGATCCCCGGCCAGGTCTCGCGCAGGATCGCGAGGAAGTGCAGCGTCCGCTGCCAGTGCTCGGCGAACGCGCCGGGCACGAGCCCGTCGAGGCGCTCGAGGCCCACCTCCTCGTTCTGCAGCTCGTCGAGCAGGGCTTCGAGCTCGCCCGCGAGGCGGATCGCCTGCTCGTGGCTCGTGTCTTTGCGCGCCAGGAGGAGCCGGGTGAGAAGGAGCCGCCGACGCAGCGGCGGCAGGACCGGTGGCAGATCGAGCTCGACATCGGGGTCGAGGACGAGCTCGGCCTCGTCGGGCTCTCCGACCGGGAGAAGACGCGGGAGAAGGAGCGGCCGGCCCTCGCCGACCCGCAGGAAGGCCTCCCTCGTGGCCAGGCAGGCCCGCCGGCTCGGCAGGAGAAGGAGCGTGTCGGCGAGCCGGTCCTCGCCGCGTTCGAGCAGCCAGCGCGCGAGCACGTCGAGGAAGGGCTCGCCCGCTCGGATCGTCGCGACGAGGCCCATGGCGGCTCGCCCTCAGAGCTCGACCAGACCCGGGCGGTAACGGGCGCACCAGGTGGCGACCGGTGCGAGCGCGGGATGGGCCAGATCGTGGCGCAGCCAGCGCTCGACCCGCGGCAGGAAGGTCCTGTAGCCGGGCTTTCCCCCGGGGCCGGCGAGCCGGGTGAAGACGGCGAGGATCCGCATCGCGCGCTGGGCGCCGAGGATCGCCACGGCACGGTCGAAGACCGTTTCCGTGAGCTCGGGTCGGGTGGCGCGCAGGCCGACCAGCAGACGGGCCGCTGTCTCGGGCGAGAGATCGCGACGCACGTCTTGAAGGAGCGAGACGAGGTCGTAGAGGCAGGGGCCGGCGAAGGCGTCCTGGAAGTCGATCACGGCGAGGCGATCGTCGGCGAGCACCATCAGGTTGCGGCAGTGCAGGTCGCGGTGGACGAACACCTTCGGCCCCACACAAGCGTCCGGTAGGACGGCCGACCAGGCGGCTCGGAACGCGGCCACCGCGGTGGCCGGGAGCTCGGGGGTGACCTGCTCCAAGAAG
>DAIOUO010000341.1:0-3823 GCA_036759485.1 Geminicoccaceae bacterium
CTCCGCAACCGTCCGGGCGGGGGCGCCGAAGTCGGCTTCAAGCTGCCCGCCGCCGCTCCCGAGCTTGCCCGGCGCGATCGCAAGCTTGCCGCATAGTAAGCTCGGGTTTGCGGCCAGCCTTACGTCCGGTGCAGGCAAGGTCGCGCCTCTAGACCGATCGCGTCTCTTTCGTCCATCGCAACGGAGATCGGGATGATCCGGACGACGATTGCCGCGACCCTCCTCTGCGCCTGCGCCGCGCCTGCGCTGGCCGGCCCCAAGTGCACCGGCAACGGCGACAAGCTCGCCGAGAGCAAGGTGCAGGAGATGTACAAGGCTCAAGGCTACGAGATTCAGCGCTGGAAGATCTCGAGCGGCGGCTGCTACGAGATCTACGGCCGCCTGCAGGGAAAGAAAGTCGAAACCTACATCGATCCCTGGACCGGCGCCAAGCTCGAGGAGCACCAGGGCTGATCGGTGCGGCCGGTCCGCGGCGAAGCGGCCCGGCCGGCCCGTCCGCCCGACGCGTCCCGCTCGGTACAATCGCACGGGAGATCGATCGTGAGGCAAGGGGTCCGTCGGGTCTGGGACCCGCTCGTCCGTCTGCTGCACTGGACCTTCGCGTTCGGTTGTGCGGCGGCGTTTCTCCTCGAGGACAGGCGCACCGCCCACGAGCTCGTGGGCTACGCCGTGCTGGTCGCGGCGCTGTTCCGTGTCCTTTGGGGCTTCCTCGGCTCGCACCACGCCCGCTTCGCGAGCTTCGTGCGCGGCCCGCGCGAGGTCGCCGCCTATGTCGCGGCGATGCTGCGCGGCGAGGAGCCCTACCACGAGGGTCACAACCCTCTGGGTGCCCTCATGATCCTGGGGTTGCTCCTGCTCCTCCTCGTGATCGGCGTTTCGGGCTGGATGCAGACCCTCGATGCCTTCTGGGGCGAAGAATGGGTCGAGGAGCTCCACGCGACGAGCGCCGATCTTCTCCTCTGGCTCGTCCCACTTCACGTCGCTGGGGTCGTGTTCGCGAGCCTGCGTCACCGCGAGAACCTCGTGAAGGCGATGATCACGGGCACCAAGCCCGCGCGCTCCGATCCGGTCCACTCCGGCGGGCCCGGCCCGCTGCCGGCGGGGCGCACCGGCTGAGCGCCGGCCGAGGCCGAGCCGCGCGTGCGCTGCCCCTCCCAGGCGCGCGCGGCCGTTCTCTCCGGCCCGCTATGCTGTTATGCGCGGGCCGGGGAGGGCGCCTTGGTCGAAACCATAACCGGTTCCCGCTGGCTCGCCGAGGCACTGGCCACGGCCGGCACGAGCCACGTCTTCTTCGTCGACGCCATCCTCCGTCGCACGCTGATCGAGCTCGAGAGCCTGGGCGTGCGCCGGGTCCTCGCCCATTCCGAGAAGGCTGCTGCCTACATGGCCGACGGCTGGGCGCGCACGGCGTTTCGGCCCGCCGTCTGCATGGCCCAGTCGGTAGGGGCGGCCAATCTCGCGGCCGGTCTGCAGGACGCCTTCCTCCACCGCGCCCCGGTCGTGGCACTCACCGGTCGCAAGCCGCCCTCGCATCAGCACCGCAACGCCTATCAAGAGATCGACCACGACGGCCCCTTCGCCGCCGTCACCAAGGCCCGTGCCCGGGTCGAGGCGGCCGAGGAGCTGCCGCATCTCCTGCGCCTCGCCTTCCGCGAGGCCACGGAGGGCACGCCCCGGCCCGTCCATCTCGACCTGCCGGGCCTCCAGGGCGAGATCCTCGAGACCGCGACCCTCCCGGGGCCGCCCGGGATCGACCCCCGCCACACCCGTGTCCCGGCGCGAAGGCCGCCACCCGATCCGGCCGAGATCGAGGCCGCCGCTCGCGCGCTCGCCGCCGCCGAGCGGCCCGTGGTCGTGGCGGGGGCCGGAGCGGTGCTCTCGGGGGCCCGCGCCGCCTTGCGCGCGCTCGCCGAGGCGGGGCCGCTCCCGGTCGCGACATCGCTCGGTGGCCGGGGCCTTCTGCCGACCGATCATCCCCTCTCGATCGGCGTGGTCGGGACCTACTCCGCCCCGCCCGCCAACCGGCTGGTCCACGAGGCCGACCTCGTCCTCTATGTCGGCTGCCACACGGGCGATCAGGTCACGCAGAACTGGACCGTCCCGCCGCCCGGCCGGGCGATCGTCCAGATCGACCTCGATCCGTGCGAGCTCGGCCGCTCCTATCCCGGCACGATCGGCGTGCTCGCCGATCCCGCCCGCGGCCTCGAGGCGCTACGGGCGGTGCTCCCGCCTCGGCCCTCCTGGCGGGTCTGGGCCGAGCGGGTGCGGGGCGAGGTGGGCGCCTGGCGGGCCGCGATGGCGCCGCTGCTCGCCTCCGATTCCGTGCCGATCCGGGTCGAGCGGCTCTGCGCAGAGCTTTCCGCGGTGCTGCCGGAGGATGCCATTCTGGTCGCGGACACGGGCTATTCCGGCATCTGGACCGGTACCCTCGTCGAGCTGCCTTCGGCCGAGCAGCGCTATCTGCGGGCCGCCGGCTCGCTCGGGTGGGCCTTCCCGGCGGCGATCGGCGCCAAATGCGCAGCACCCGATCGGCCCGTGGTCTGCTTCTGCGGCGACGGCGCTTTTTACTACCACGTCGGCGAGCTCGAGACGGCCCGTCGCCTCGGCCTGCCGCTCGTCGTCGTCGTCAACAACAATTCCGCCTTCGGCCAGGGGCTCGTGAACGTCCGTCGCTTGCAGGGGGGACGGCCCGGCAACCCGGACGAGATCGTCCGCTTCGGTCCGATCGACTTCGCCGCCGTGGCGCGCGCTTTCGGCGTAGAGGGGATCCGAGTGGAGCGGCCGGAGACGATCCGCCCGGCCCTGGAGCGGGCCCTCGAAACGGCCGGGCCGGTCGTCGTCGACGTCGTCACCGACCCATGGCCGCGCGCCCCCGAGCCCTGGACCCCGCCCACGTGACCGCCTTCGCGACCGTCGCGGTGTTGGGGGCGGGGACCATGGGGCATGCGCTCGCGCTCGTGCACGCGCTCGCGGGCTCGGGCGTGCGCCTGCACGACGTTCGTCCGGAGGCCCTCGAGCGCGCCCGGGGCCTGATCGCGGCGGCCCTCGACACGCTGGTCGAGGCGGGCGAGATCGGTCGCGAGGCGGCCGTCGCGGCGACCGGTCGGATCGCGCCGGCGGCGAGCCTCGGCGAGGCGGTCGAGAGCGCCGACCTCGTGGTCGAAACCGTGGTCGAGGACCCCGCGGTCAAGCGCGCGGTCTACGCCGCGGTCGCCGCGGCGGCGCCAGCGGATGCGATCGTCGCTTCCAACACCTCCTATCTCGACGTCTTCCCGCTGATGCCCGAGGCGCTGCGGCACCGCGCGGCGATCGCGCATTGGTACACCCCGCCCTACGTCCTCGATCTCGTCGACCTCGTGCCCGGGCCCGCGACCGATCCGGCCGTCCTCGACCGGCTCAAGGCCTTCTACCGGGCGATCGGCAAGCGGCCGGTGCGCTTCTCCCGCATGCTCCAGGGCTACGTCGCCAACCGGCTGCAGGCGGCCATGAGCGCCGAGATCTTCCGTCTGCTCGACGAGGAGGGGATCGAGCCCGCGGTGATCGACGAATCGATCCGCCACGGCCTCGGCCTTCGGCTCCTCCTCCTGGGTCAGCTCCGCAAGGCCGACTACACGGGCCTCGAGCTCGTGGCCAAGGCGCTCGCCAATCGCACCTACACCCCGCCTCCGCCGCGCGACCGCAGCCCCACCCTCGATCGGCTCCTGGGCGAGGGGCGGAGCGGGGTGATGGCCGGGCGCGGCTTCTTCGACTATGGCGGCCGGAGCGCGGAAGAGCTCTTCCGCGAACGCGACCGCAAGCTCTTGGCGCTCAAGCGCGCCTGGCG
>DAIOUO010000342.1:0-3822 GCA_036759485.1 Geminicoccaceae bacterium
GGCCAGCGGCCGACGGTCCAGTTCCTGCCGATCGCTCGGCTCAACGCGGTCCTGGCTCTCACCGGCTCGCCCTCCCAGATGCTGCAGGTCGAGCAGTGGGTCGCCCGGCTCGATCGCGGGCGGACCGCGGGGCCGCAATTCTTCGTCTACGAGCTCAAGCACGCCAACGCCGAGGACGCCGCCAAGCTCCTCGGCGAGCTCTTCGGCGAGGGAAGCGGCGGAGCCGGCCCGGCGGCGCCCGCCACCCCGCCGTCGCTCCTGGGCCTCGCTGCACCGCCCGAATCGCGCCAAGGCGGCGAGGAGCCGGCGACCGGGCCCGCCGCACTCGCGGCCCAAGTGGCCCGCCCCTCGGTCTTCTCGGCGAGCGGCGCCGGCGGCCTCAAGGTGGTCGCCAACAAGGCCAACAACGCGGTCGTGGTGCGCGCCACCCCGGCGGTGTGGGAGCAGGTCGAGGCGACGCTGCGGCGAATCGACAGCGCGCCACCGCAGGTCCTGATCGAGGCCACGATCGCCGAGGTGCTGCTCAACGACGCGCTGCGCTACGGCGTGCAGTATTTCATCGAGGCCGGCAATTTCCGCTTCGGCTTCAACAACACGACCTCGAGCGCGAGCGGTGCGACCGGCTTCCGCAACCTCGAGCCGCTCGCCCGGGTGCCCGGCTTCAACTTCATCTTCACCGGTGGCGACACCAACATCACGATCGACGCGCTCTCCCAGGTGACCGACGTGCGGGTGCTCTCCGCCCCCTCGGTCGTGGTGCGGGACGGGGCCGAGGCGGTCCTGACCGTGGGCGACGAGGTGCCGATCACCACCCGCACCGCGGTGAGTGTCGAGAACCCGCTCGCTCCGACCGTGAGCTCGATCGAGTATCGCGACACGGGCGTGATCCTGCAGGTCAAGCCGCGCATCAACAGCGCGGGTGTGGTCGCCCTCGAGGTCGCCCAGGAGGTGAGCCGGGTGGTCGACACGGGCGCCACCAGGTCGACCACGCCCACGCCGACGATCCAACAGCGGCGGATCAAGAGCCGGGTGGACGTCCTCGACGGTCAGACCGTGGTCCTGGGTGGCCTCATCCAGGAGGGCGAGGAGCGCGGCCGCGACCGCCTACCGGTCCTGGGTGACATCCCGGTGCTCGGCAACCTGTTCGGCTCGACCCGAACCGAGCAGCGGCGCACCGAGCTCATCGTCTTCATCACGCCGCGCGTGATGCGCAACGCCGAGGACGCGCGCGACATCTCCGAGGAGCTCCGGGCACGGATGCGGGCGCTCAGGGCCCGTTCGCTGGGTGGCCCCCTGCCACCGTCCGCGCCACCTCGGGCCGCGGCTCCCGGCCCGGCCGCGGCGCCTTCCACGGCCGTGGCACCTTCGCCCACGCCGCCCCGCATCCTCGCCCCGCAGCCCGCTCCGCTCGTGGAGCCCGCGCCCGCCGGACCGCGACCGACCGGGCCGGCCGCGGCCCCGCGGCTCGCCGCCGTGGAGGGCGAGCCCGTGCCGCTGCCGCGCCCGCGTCCCTACGAGCTGCCGGAGCTCGCACCGCCGCCCGCGCGGCCCGACAGGTTCATCGCCGCGCTCAAGACCGCCGCCCGCTGAGACCCGCCGCGGTCGGTCGCGCCGCGGCCCCGGAGGGGTCGGCCGGCGCCGCCCCTCAGCCGTGGATGTAGCTCTCCAGCTGCTCGATGAGCTGGTGCTGCTCGCGGATGATGTTGTTGACGAGATCGGTGATCGACAGCATGCCATGCAGCCGGCCGTTCTCGATCACCGGCAGGTGGCGGATGCGGCGGCTGCTCATCACGGCCATGCACTGCTCCACCGTGTGGTTGAGCCCGACCGAGATGATCGGCGCCGACATGACCTCGCGCACGAGCGTCGTGGGCGAGGTCTTGCCCTTGACGAAGACCTTTCGGACATAGTCCCGCTCGGAGAAGATGCCGACCGGCCGATTGCCCTCGACGACCACGAGAGCGCCGATGTCCTTCTCGGCCAGCAAGCGGATCGCGTCCAGCACGGTCTGATCGGCGCCCACCGTCCAGACCGTGGTCCCCTTCTCGGCCAGGAGCTGCTTGACCGTGGTCATGCCGGGCCTCCCGTTCTCGCCGGGTGGCCGGACGCCGGGCCCGGCCCCCCCGCTCGCGTCGACGGAGCACCATAGCACGCTCGAGCCCGTGCCTCCACCGCGTCGGACCGCGGCCTGTTGGCAGCCGCGAGCCGCGTGCTATATGCAGCGCCCGGCCGGCGACCGCGTCGCCGCGGCCGGGCGCGCGGCGGGCGTGGTGGAACCGGTAGACACGCGGGATTTAGGTTCCCGTGGCGCGAGCCGTGCGAGTTCGAGTCTCGCCGCCCGCACCAGCCCGGCGCGGGCGGCGGCCGTCCGGGGTCGAGCGGGAAAGAGACGGAAGACATGCAGGTCACCCAAGTCGCGGCCGAGGGCCTCGTCCGCCAGTTCAAGGTCGTCGTGCCGGCTGCCGAGATCGAGGACCGGGTGACCACCCGCCTCGAGGATCTCAAGGCCCGAGTGCGGATGCCCGGTTTCCGCCCGGGCAAGGTGCCGCTCTCGCTCTTGCGCAAGCAGTACGGCAAGGGCGTGCTCGGCGAGGTGCTCGAGCAGGCCCTCGACGAGGGGGCGAAGAAGGCGATCGGGGAGCACGGCCTCAAGCCGGCGCTTCGGCCCAAGATCGAGATCACCGCCTTCGACGAGGGCAAGGACCTCGAGTTCGCGATGCGCGTCGAGCTCCTGCCGGACGTGCCCGAGGTCGACATGAAGGCGATCGCCATCACCCGGCCGGTCGCCACCGTCGACGATGCGGTCGTCGACCAGGCACTCGAACGGATCGCCCGTTCGCGCCAGAAGTTCCAGCCCCCCGCGGAGCCGCGTCCCGCGCAGGCCGGCGATCGGGTCACGATCGACTACGAGGGCACCATCGAGGGCAAGCCGTTCGAGGGCGGTTCGGGCAAGGACCTGGCGATCGTGCTGGGTGCCGGCGGCATGATCCCGGGCTTCGAGGACCAGCTCCTGGGGGCCGTGGTCGGCGAGCGGCGCACGATCGAGGTGACCTTCCCCGAAACCTACGGCGAGGCGAGCCTCAGGGGCAAGCCCGCCCGCTTCGAGATCGTGGTCAAGGCGGTCGAGGAACCCCTGCCGGTCACGGTCGACGACGCGCTCGCCAAAGAGCTCGGCTTCGACGATCTCGCGGGACTCCGCAAGGCGGTCGCCGAGCGGATCGAGGCCGACTTCAAGGCCGCCTCGCGGCAGAAGGCCAAGCGCCGGCTGCTCGACCATCTGGCCGAAACCTACCGCTTCCCGGTGCCGGAGGGCATGGTCGACATCGAGTTCGACAGCATCTGGCAGCAAGTCGAGCGGGAGATGAAGGAGCGCGGGCTCACCTTCGAGTCCGAGGGCAAGAGCGAGGCCGAGCTCAAGGCGGAGTACCGGGCGATCGCCGAACGCCGCGTCCGCCTCGGCCTCATCCTCTCCGACATCGGCACCAAGAACGAGATCAAGGTCGAGGGGCAGGAGCTGCAGCAGGCGGTGATCGCCCAGGCCCAGCGCTTCCCCGGCCAGGAGCGCCAGGTGTTCGAGTATTACCGTTCCAACGCCGCCGCCCTCGAGGCGCTGCGGGCCCCGATCTTCGAGGACAAGGTCGTCGACTTCATCCTCCAGCTCGCGCGCGTCACCGACCAGCCCGTGAGCCCGGAGGAGCTCATGCGCGAAGACGAGGAGGAGGCGGCCGCCGCGGC
Source organism: Geminicoccaceae bacterium (assembly GCA_036759485.1). Classification (GTDB taxonomy): domain Bacteria; phylum Pseudomonadota; class Alphaproteobacteria; order Geminicoccales; family Geminicoccaceae; genus JANXAZ01. The sequence goes on from DAIOUO010000342.1 coordinate 3,736, forward strand.
CGCGGCGGAGGCGGGCGCCGGCGGCGGCTGAGCCCGCCCGTTCCCGATCGAGCGATCCCTGCCGAGGTGACTCCCATGCCGATCCGC
>DAIOUO010000343.1:0-3817 GCA_036759485.1 Geminicoccaceae bacterium
CTCGTGCTCCTCGCCCGTGCCGCTGCCGATCCGGGCCGGAGCGGCCCTTCACCGCGCTCTTCCCCCCGGGCTGGAGCGCCGAGGCGCGGCTCGCGGCACTGGTGGCCGCCGATGTCCGCCCGGTGCGCGAGAGCTGGATCCCGGGGGCGGTCGAACTCGAGGGTGAAGCGCCCGCGGTCGCCGGTCGGTTGCGGTCGACGGGTGCGCTGCTCGTGCTGCCCGGCCTGCCGAGCGACCTGCTGGCCGCAGGTGGTTGCAGCGGTGGCAGCCTGGCCGACTTCCCCGACCGCCCGGCGCTGCGCAAACTGAAGGCCGGGCCGCTTTGAGATTCGCCCAACCCGAGCGCTCGACCTTTCCTTGCCCGATGCCTACCTACACCTGCCGGAAGGGCGATGGTCGCACTGCATTTTCAAAGGCGGTTTTTATGAACGATTGAAATTAGGTTTTTTATGAACGATTCAAAGGAGATTTTTTATGACCGACTTCTTGATAATCCTCCGAGACAAACTCGCCAGCACGATCGAACAAATCGACGCGGGCGTAGCTCTTAAGCTGGTGCTCGGCCGGCTTCGTGTGGAGGTGTACTGGATCGCCTTCGTTAACCGCCCGGCCGCCTGATCGAACGCGGCACCGATTCGGCGCTGGCGATTTCGGTCGCCAGCGCCTTTTTTATTTACCCCTTCTTCACCAGGGCAGAGAATGGCTCGATGAGCCAGCGCGATCAGGCCGATCACGTTCGACGCAGCTCTTCGGATCACGTTACAGCGGATGGAGATCGCGGTGTCGATCGTTGTCCTACTCAGTGCTCCCAAGAGCTGAGATCAGGACGCGCAAGGAGCGCTCACGGCTCGGGTCGTGAGCTTATATTTTCTTTCTCTTTTCATCGGGGGGAGGACAACTCGACTGAGCGATTGTGATCAGGCTGGTCGGCTTTCGTACAGCCCGTCGGCTCGCGGTTTGACCATGTGACGGCTCTGTTGGTCGGCGGTGTCAGTCGATCATGAGGTGACGAAGTGGCGGAAGGGGTTCGCCACGTCGACCCACGCAGTGAACCGAAGCTCGAGCCGAGGTGCCGGAGCCGCCCGCGGGCATAGATCGAAAGAGATCCGCAAGGATTCGGGCGCATCGAGGTTGGTGCCGGATGACCTGTTCGCAGTGCCGGACTGCTCCTCCGCTCCGGTCGTGGCCCTCGCCGACCGCCCGGTGGCGAGGAAAGTCCTTCTCGCGGCGCTCCCGTCAGTGGTTTACGCATCAGCAAAAAATACACACTTCGAGTGCCGCGGCGTTCCCGGTGACGCGTGGTACGCCAGCACTTCCATGGGTGACAAGATCACTCGTTTCAAATCGTGTAAATTGCAGCGCTTGATCATGCCGATCACGCTCGGCGCCGCTCTTCTGGTCGGTGTTCGGTCGATCAATATCGCTTTTTGGTTCGTCCTCGCCGCTTTCGATCGTAAAGGCACGAGCACGAAATCGAGAGAAGCTTGCGGCCGGGAAGCAATCCCCTTCTCTTTTGACCCTTCTTGATCAGGGCAGAGAATGGCTCGATGAACCAGCGCGATCAGGCAAATCAATTCTGATAGCAGTCCTCGATCACTTCTTCGTCAGCTCGGAGACTGCGACGATCACGAGAGAATTTTCGGCTCTTTTCACGAAATCGCACGACTGCTCACCGTCCATTTACCTGGAGCGCGAAGTCGAAGCAAGCCGTCCGTTCGACCTCGCCGGTGCGCCGCGGCGTCGCCGTCAGGCCGCCCGTGGCAGGCAAGCCGGGCCCGTGGGCTCGAACTGCTTGTAGCCCATGATGAACTCGCGATGGCCCAGAAGCTCGCTCTTGGTCCGCTCGCCCGAAGCCACCCGCTCGATCAGCGCCAAGATCTCGCGCCCCACCTCGTCGAGCGTGGCCCGGCCCTCGAGAATCTTGCCGGCGTCGACGTCCATGTCCTCCTCCATCCGCCGGAACGTCGCGGGATTGGCGCAGACCTTGATCACGGGTGCGATCGCCGAGCCGACCACCGAGCCGCGGCCCGTCGAGAAGAGGATCACCTGGCTGCCGGAGGCGATCAGCTCGGCGATCTCCACATTGTCGTTGATGTTGGGGAAGCCGAAACGGGGCTCGCCGTCCGGTACCACGTCCATGAGGTAGAGACCACCCGTGGGCGGATAATCCCCCGGCTTGATGAGACCCGCGATCGGAGAGGCGCCCGACTTGGCGTAGGCCCCCATCGACTTCTCCTCGATGGTGGTGAGCCCGCCCTCGGCGTTGCCCGGAGCGAAGGAGGACTGGCCGAGCACCCGATAGTAGCGGGCCGCTTTCTCGACAGCTGCGACGATCGCCCGCCCGAGCTCGGGCGTGACGGCACGGCTCGCCATGTGCCGCTCGCAGCCGATGAGTTCGCCCGTCTCCTCGAAGATGCAGCGGGCCCCGGCCCGCACGAGCAGGTCGAAGCAGCGTCCCATGGCGGGGTTGGCGGTGAGGCCCGAAGTGGCGTCCGAGCCGCCGCAGATCGTGCCCACGGTGAGCTCGTCGAGCCCCATCGGCACGGGCGATTGCGCCTTCAGAGTCTCGAGGGCCTCCCGCACCCACACCCGGCCGGCCTCGACCGTCTTCCGCGTGCCGCCCGCGGCCTGGATGACGAGGGTCTTCACCGGCCGGCCGGTGGCCTCGATCGCGGCCCTGAGCCCGGAGCGGTCGAAGCTCTCGCACCCCAGCGAGCAGAGCAGCACGGCCCCCACGTTCGGGTGCGTGCACAGCCGGCTCATGATGTCGAAGCCGTACTGGTTGCGATAGCAGCCCGGGAAGCCGACGACGTGGACGTCCTCCTCCTCGAACGGGCGCGCGATCGTCTCGGCCGTGTGTCGGGCGCATTCGACCAGGTAGGCCACGGCCACGACGTTGCGGATGCCCTTGCGCCCGTCGCTCCGCAGCCAGCCGCGCATCGTCATCGAGGAGCCTCCCGTCGCTCTCCAGTCCGAGATAGACCTGCCTCGTGGCCCGGTCGAGCCTGCCGCACGCGGGCCCGTTCCACCGCCGACCGAAGACGGCTCGCGACGCTCGCGGTCCCGCCGGCGCCGGCCGCACGCTCCGTGGCCGCGAGGGTGCGCGCTTGCACGGGGTCTCGCGCGCTCCTCCGCGTACCCCCGTCGTGCACGGCCCCCCCGCCGGCCGTGTCCGAAGCGCCACCGACGCCTCCGGATGGCTCTCCTCTGCCCGACCCCGGTCCGTCCGCCACGAGCTCGTCACGGCTGCATCGGGTCGACCCGGCTCCTCCTGCCCGCACCACCCTGCCCGTTCGCCCGACCCGTCGCCCGACCGCCGCCGCTCGTTCCCCGACCGCTACCGGCGACCCGGGCCGAGCGTCTTCCATCCGCAGGAACCGCAGGGGTCAGCGCGCTGTCGAGGCGATCCGACCGCGAGCGGGGCGGCCGTCTCCGCCGCCCCGGGCCCGACCGGTCGTCGCACGAACCGAAGCGTGGCCGCCCGGCGCCGCATGCCGTGGGTGGAGACTCCTCGATCCTCGCTCGCCCATCCTCGGCCCACCTCCACCCGCCCAACCTGCATCCTTCGCCGGGATATCGGACCGATGCGGGTACGACAGGTGGACCCGTCCCCTCCGCACCGACGGACCCGAGGCGGGACACCGGCCACGGGGCCTGCGCTGCCGGGCGATCCGAGGCCGTCCGACGCCCGCTACGGGCTCGCTCCCGACCCGATCGCCGGGGGACCACGGGCTCCTCCATCGCGTTCCGCGAGCCCGTTCCGCCGTCGCCGCACTCGGCGTTACGTTCGATACCGAGAAGACACGATGTCCGGAAC
>DAIOUO010000344.1:0-3775 GCA_036759485.1 Geminicoccaceae bacterium
ATCTCGTCATGCGCGCGGGCCTGCTGCTCGTCGCGGGCTGGCTCGCGCTCAGCGTCGTGCTGCCGCTCTGGGCCCTGCTCGCGAAGGCCTTCGAGGGACCGGAAGGCGAGTTCGTCGGTTTCGACAATTTCGCGGCCTACGCCGCCACCCCGGCGCTTTCGACCTCGCTCGCGAACTCGCTCTTCGTCGCGGCGCTGAGTACCCTGATCTGCGTTGGCCTCGCCTTCGGCTATGCCTGGGCGCTCACTCGTAGCCGGATGCCGGGCAAAGCGCTCTTCAAGGCGATCGCCGCGATCCCGATCCTCGCCCCCTCGCTCCTCCCGGCGATCGCCCTCGTCTATCTGTTCGGCAATCAGGGCCTCGCCCGCTGGGCGCTGCTCGGCCATTCGGTCTACGGCCCGATCGGCATCGTGATCGGCGAGGTGTTCTGGACCTTCCCGCACGCGCTGATCATCCTCCTGGCCGCGCTCGCGACGGCGGATGCCCGGCTCTACGAGGCGGCCGCCTCCTTGAAGGCCTCGCGGGCGCGGATCTTCTGGACCGTCACCCTGCCCGGTGCGCGCTACGGGCTGGTCTCGGCGACCTTCGTCGTCTTCACCCTCGTGATCACCGATTTCGGTGTGCCCAAGGTGATCGGCGGCTCGTTCAACGTGCTGGCGGTCGACGTCTACAAGCAGGTCGTGGGCCAACAGAACTTCCGCATGGGCGCGGTCGTGGGGCTCGTGCTCCTGATCCCGGCCCTTCTCTCCTTCGCGGTCGACCGGCTCGTCCAGCGCCGCCAGGCGGCCCTCCTCTCCGCCCGCGCGGTGCCCTACGAGCCCAAGCCCGACCCGCTCGTCGACCGGCTGGCGTTCGGCTTCTGCCTCATCGTCGCAGCCGCGATCCTCGTGGTCCTCGGCACCGCGATCTTCGCCTCGCTCGCGACCTACTGGCCCTACGACCTCGCCCCGTCCCTCAAGAACTACGATTTCGACAACACGGACGGGGGCGGCTGGGAGAGCTACCGCAACTCGCTCGAGATGGCCGGGCTCACCGCGCTCTTCGGCACCGCGATCGTCTTCGGCGGCGCCTGGCTGGTCGAGAAGACCCGCCGGTTCGAGGCGGTGCGCGGGATCGTCCAGCTCCTCGCCCTCCTGCCGCTCGCCATCCCGGGTCTGGTGATGGGCCTCGGCTACATCTTCTTCTTCGTCGAGCCGGGCAATCCCTTCCACTTCCTCTACGGAACGATGGCGATCCTGGTGATCTGCACGATCGCGCATTTCTATTCGGTGGCGCATCTGACCGCGCTCACTGCGCTCAAACAGCTCGACCCCGAGTTCGAATCGGTCTCCGCCTCTCTCAAGGTCCCGCTCTGGCGGACCTTCTTCAAGGTGACGGTGCCGGTCTGCCTACCGGCGATCCTCGACATCGCGCTCTATCTCTTCGTCAACGCGATGACGACCGTCTCGGCCGTCGTCTTCCTCTATTCCCCGCGCACGCAATTGGCCTCGATCGCCGTGCTCAACATGGACGATGCCGGCGACATCGCCCCGGCCGCGGCCATGGCCGTCATGATCTTCCTCACGAGCGCGCTCGTGCGCGGCCTCTACGGCGTCCTGACGCGCGGCGTCCTGGCCCGCACCCAGGCCTGGCGCCGCCGCTGAGCCCCTCCCTTGGCGCCGCCCGAGCGGACCCCCGCCCTCAGCCCGTGTAGCCGAACCGCCGCGGCAGCCAGAGCACGAGGTCGGGGAACAGGATGAGCAGGAGAAGCGCCGCGATCAAGGCCGAGAGGAACGGCAGCAGATAGCGCAAGGTCTCCTGGATCGAGGTGCCGGTGAGTGCTCCGATCACGAACAGGAGCATGCCGTAGGGCGGGGTGACGAGACCGATCATGCAGTTCACGACGGCGACGACACCGAAATGGACGAGGTCGATCCCGAGTGCCCGACAGGTCGGCAGAAAGAGCGGCAGGATCACGAGGATGATGGTGGTCGCATCGAGCACGCAACCCAGGAGAAGCAGCACCAGATTGACGAGGAGGAGGAAGGCGAGAGGCGGCAGCTCGATCCCGGCGAGAAGGCCCGAGAGCGCCTCGGGGATCCGCTCGGAAGCGACGATGTAGTTGAAGATGAGCGCGCAACCGATGACGATCCCGACCGTGGCCGACTGCCGGGCACTCAGCACGAACTGATCCCAGAGTGCGCGCCAGCTCAAGGCCCGGTAGAGTAGAGCCGCGATCAGGAGCGCGTAGAGTGCGGCGATCGAGGCCGCCTCGGTGGGCGTGGTCGCACCGCCGTAGATGCCGCCCAGCAGGATCACGGGCATCAGGAGCGCGGGAAACGCCTCGAGCGTGCGGCGCGGCAGTTCGGCGAGGGGCACCGGGTCCTCGCGGGCGACGCCCAGCCGGCTCGCCATCGCGCGGTTCATCAGCATGAGGAGGAGGGCCACGAGCAGGCCCGGCACCACCCCGCCCAGGAACAGGAAGCCGATCGACTGGTCGGAGACGAGGGCGTACATGACCATCGGGATCGAAGGCGGGATGATCGGCCCGATGGTGGCCGAGGCGATGGTGAGGGCGGCGGCGTAGCCCTTCGGATAGCGGCCGTCCCGGGTCATCATGTCCATGACGAGCTTGCCGACGCCCGCGGCATCGGCCACCGCCGAGCCCGACATGCCCGCGAAGATCACGGAGGACACGATGTTCACGTGGCCGAGCCCGCCTCGGAACCGGCCGACCGCCGCGGTGCAGAAGGCCAACAGCCGTTCGCTCACCGTGCCGGCGTTCATGATGTTGGCGGCCGCGATGAAGAGCGGCACCGCCAAGAGCACGTAGCCGTCGTAGAGCGACTGGACGAGCTGCTCGGTCGCGAGCGCCAGATCCGACCCCTGGACCGCGAGATAGACCACGGCCGAGACGAAGAGAGCCCAGGCGACCGGCGCGCCGAGTGCGGCGAGCGCCACGACCGTGCCGAGGCAGAGCGCGAAGGCGAAACTCATCGCCCGGCCTCCGGCTTCGCCGGAATTTCGTCCGGGAGCGCCGGAGGAACGGTCGGTGCCCGCAGCAGCCGGACGATCGTCCAGGTCTGGCGCAGCACGAGAGCGACGGCGAAGAGGAGGAAGACCGAGAAGACCCAGGACAAGGGGATCCGCAGCGTCGCGCTGCGCTTGATCCGGTAGAAGCTCACGTAATCGAAGCTCGGGCCGAGCACGGCGAGGAAGCCCGCGAGCAGGGCCGAAGCCACGATCAGCCCCGCGATCCGCCGGGCGCGCGGCGACAGGCGCTGCTCGAGCAGGTCGAAGCGGACATGCTCGTGGTCCGGCACGCAGAAGGCGGCGCCCGAGAGGACGAGCCAGAGCCAGAGCGTCAGGCAAACCTCGACCGTCCAGCCCACGGGCCAGTTCAAGAGGTAACGAAAGGCGATCTGGAGGACGAAGACGGCGAAGAGGGCGGCGAGCAACGCGCCCGCGAGCGCGTCCGCCGCCCCCCGCAGGACGAGGGCGAGCCTGTGCAAGCGCCGCTCAGAGCGCGTTGATCTTCTCGAGCAAGCCCTTGGGCCAGGCCTTGGCGTAGTCGGATTCGAGATAGGCCTTCTGCACCCGGGCCCGGAAGGCGGCGACGTCCGGCTCGTAGACCTCGAGGCCCTTGTCCTTGAAGAACTGCACGAGCTCCGCTTCGAGGGCCAGCTGTCGCTGACGACCGAGCTCGGCCGCGTCGTCGGCCGCCTTCTGGGTGATCTTCTGCTGCTCGGGGGTCAGTTTGTCCCAGACCTTCTTCGAGAAGGCCAGGTAGTTGAGG
>DAIOUO010000345.1:0-3771 GCA_036759485.1 Geminicoccaceae bacterium
GCCTCGACGCCTATCTGGCCGAGAACGGCCTCACCCTGCCCCTCCTCTTCCTCCTGGGCCCGGTCGCCCTGCCGCCGATCGCGGCCCTGCGCGCCGCCCGCACCGCGATCGGTTGGCTCGTGGTCACGCGTGCCGCCGCCCGCGGGCTCGGTCGGGCCTGGCGAGGCGAGCTCCTGGGGCTCGCGGTCGACCTCGTGGCGCTCGCGGCCGGCCTGGCGAGCGGGCTCCTCGCGCGCGGGCTCCTCGAAGCCCTGGCCACTTCCCCCGCCCTCCTCCTTCCGGCGAGTGCCGGTGTCGCCGCCGCCGCGGCGGGGCTCGCCGCCCTCGCCCTGCGGCCCGCCCTCGCTCGCGAGCTCGCCTTCCGCTTGCCCGACCTCCTCCGTCGCCGTGGCGCCCCGTCACCCGTGGAGCCGGCCCGATGACCGCTCTGCCGCTGCCGGGCTCCCCTGCGACCGGCTCGCGGCCGGCCGGGCGGGCGTTGCGGCTCCTGATCGAGCTCTATCTCGCCTGGGTGCTGGTGATCTCGACCGGGGCGGTGCTCCCGCTTCTCGCCATGGGCCCCGGCGACGCGCTGGCGCCCGAGGATACGGCGCTCTTGCGCCTCACGCTCCTGCCGGTCCTGGCCTTCGTGCCGGTCCTCGTGCTGCTGCACGGCGGGGCCGTGGCCGCGGCGCTCTCGCGCGTCCCCGTCCTGCCGGCGCTCGTTCTCCTCGCGCTGGCCTCGACCGCCTGGTCGGTCGAGCCGGGCGTGACGCTGCGGCGGGCGGTGGCCTTCGCCGCCTATGCCCTGCTCGGGGTCGTCATGGGCGTGCGCTGGAGCGGCCGCGAGCTCGTCGAGCGGCTCCTCTCGCTGGCGCTTCTGATTCTCGCCTCGAGCCTCCTCTTCCAACTCGCGCTGCCCGGCCTCGCCGTCATGGCCGACGGCGCCTGGCGCGGCGCCTTCGCCCACAAGAACGTGCTCGGCCAGATGGCGAGCTTCTCGATCCTGATCCTCCTCCTCGGCTGGCGGCACCGGCTGCTCGCTCGCGCACTTCTCGGCCCGGCGCTGGTGGTCGCCCTCCTCTTCCTCCTCTTTTCGCGGTCGGCGACCTCCCTGGTCGTCACCCTGATCGCCGCTCTGGGCCTTCTCCTGCTCGGTCGTGGCGGCCCGAGTCCGCTCGCCAAGGCCGCTCTTCTCGCCTTCGCCGGGGCCGCTCTCGCGCTCGCCGGGCTCTGGGCGATCCTCGAGCCCGAGCAGGCGGTGGCGCTGCTCGGTCGCGACCTCACCCTCACGGGTCGCCTCCCGCTCTGGGACCTCGTCCTCGGCCGGGTCGCCGAACGGCCCTGGCTCGGCTTCGGCTACCAGGCCCTCTTCGCCGTCCCGGCCTTCGCCGATTACGTCCTGTTGACCCTGGGTTGGGACGCGCCCAACGCCCATTCGGGCTATCTCGAGGTGGCGCTCGGCCTGGGCTGGGTCGGCCTCGCGCTCGCTCTCCTGCTGTTGGCCCAGGCGGGGCTGCGGGCGCTCTCGGCCCTCGCCCGCGGCGAGATCGTCCTCGGCCAGGCGGCGCTTCTTCTGCTTTTCGCCCATCTGTTGCGGAACCTCGTGGAATCGGAGCTCTTGCAGCAGACCAACCTCTCCTGGCTCTTGCTCGTGGCCTTCCTCGTGCGGACCGGGCCCGCCCCGGCCGGCCGACCGTGAGCAGCGGTGCGGGCGATCGCCGGTCGGCGGTCCTTCTCGCCCTGGCGCTCGCCTTCGCCCCCGCCCCGGCGTACGCCGAAGCGCCCGGCTGCACGCCCGCCGACGAGGCCGCGCGCCGCGTCCTCCGCCTTTCGGCTCCGGCCGACGGCTCGCCGCGGCCCCTCGAGGCGGCGCTCGAGCGCGCCCGGGAAGCTCCGGGCCGGACGGTGCTCGAACTCGAGGGCACCTGGTTCCTCGACCGGACGCTCGAGCTCGGCCCGGCCCATGCCGGGCTCGTCCTGCGCGCGGGGCCGCGCGGTGCCCGCCTCCTGGGCGGGGTCGACCTCTCGCGCGCCACCTGGCGGAGGGCCTCGGACGGCGCTCTCGAGACGCGTCTCGACCCCACCCTCCTGCCGGAAGGCCCGCTCGATCTGCACCTCGACGGTGTCCGCCTCGAGCCCGCCCGCCAGCCGAACGCAGCGCCGGGCGATCTGCGCGCGGGCTGGCTGCTGACCGCCCCGGGAACCGAGGGTAGCCGTGCCTTCCGGGCCCGGCCGGCCGACCTCGGCGGCATCGCGCCGGCATCCGGGCTTTCGGTGCTGATCTACGACGCGCATCAATGGTCGACCAACCTCGCTCGCGTCGCCCGGCTCGATCCCGCCCGGGGTCTGGTCGAGCTCGCCGACAACGTCGACTGGCACCGGCTCGGCCCCGGCACGCCCTATCACTGGCTCGGCAGCCGCCGCTTCCTCGACCGGCCGGGCGAGTGGCACTTCGACCCCTCGAGCCGCATCCTGGCGCTTCGCCCGCCCGACGGCCGCGATCTCGAGGGCCGCCGGCTGGTCGGTGCCGCTCTCGACACGCTCCTGCGGATCGACCGGAGCGAGGGGATCGTCGTGCGCGGCCTCGAGCTCGCCGAGGGCTCGCCGCACGGCAGCGACCGGGCGCTGCCCTGGAACCAGATCGGCGGCGGAGCGATCCGGGTCGACGCCTCCCGCGCGATCGCGCTCTGCGGCAACCGCATCCGCGACGTCGGCGTGGGCATCGCGCTCCATTCGGTGGAGGAGGTCCTCGTCGCCGGCAACCGGATCGGGGGCACCGCCGGCAACGGCGTCTATGTCGGCATGCCCTGGGGCGGTCGGCCGTCGCGCCGGGTGCGGATCGAGGACAATGCGATCGCCGAGATCGGCCACCGCTTCGTCGATTCGGCGGGCGTGCTCCTGCAGGGCGCGACGGAGGTGCGGGTGGCCGGCAACCGCATCGAGCGGACCGCCCAGTTCGGCGTCTACGCCATGCAGTCGCGGCCGAACGGCGAGGACGCGATCCGCCGGGTGACGATCGAGGCCAACCGGATCCGCGAGGCCAATCGGCGCACGGCCGACGGCGGCGGGATCAAGTTCTTCGCCGCGGTCCAGGACGAGCCCATGGAGGCGGAGGTCCGGGCCAACTGGATCGAGGGCACGACCCACCTCATGGTCGGCCCGAACGGCCGCTTCTTCGCCCCCGACGATTTCGACGGCCGGCGCTGGCCACAGCCGATCGCCTGGGCGATCTACCTCGACTGGTACGCCCGCGGCGTGACCGTCGAGGGCAACCTCTCGATGCGCGACTACGGGGGTATCGCGATCGTCAACGGCTCCGACAACCGGATCCGCGGCAACCTCCTCCTCGGCGTCGTCGGGCCGGCGTTCGGGGTCGACGACAAGACCCCGCGAACGCCCGGCCGACCGGCCATGGCCGGCAACCGCTTCGAGGCCAACATCGTCCGGCTCGAGCGGCCGGGCCGCTCGCCGTCCACATCTGGGACCTCGCCGAGCGGCCCGGGGCGGTCTTCGCGGGCAATCTCTACGGCGGCCCGGCCCTCGGCCTCGCCTCCTTCCGGGCCGGGCCCGACCGGCTGCCCGGCGGACGGAGTGCCGGCGATCTGGCGCTCTGGGCCGGCTCGCGCTACGTGGCCGGCCCCGAACATGCGGGCGAGGCCGGCTTCCGCGACCCCGCGGCCCTCGATCTGCGGCTCGAGCCCGACTCGCTCGCCCGCCGCCTCGGTCTCCCGCCGCTCGAGCCTCGACTCCTCGAGCTCCTCGCTCGGGGCCGCTGAGGCGGGGGCGGCG
>DAIOUO010000346.1:0-3761 GCA_036759485.1 Geminicoccaceae bacterium
GGCTGGGGCGGGTGGATTCGAACCACCGGATGGCGGATCCAAAGTCCGCTGCCTTACCGCTTGGCGACGCCCCAATCCGTCGCCCGTATAAGCCCGTCGCGGCCGGTTCAGCAATCGGCAGCGACGATCGCCACCGGATCCCCCGGGCGCAGACCGAGCAGGGCGGCGGCACTGCCGCCGTTGACCGCGATCTCGGCGAGCCCCGAGCTGTTCTCGTACCAGAAGGCGCTCCCCGCCGGCACCTCGCCGAACGTGCGGGCACGGGCCAGCGTGCGGCCGCCCGCCTGCAGCCGCGTGCCGCGGGCGAGCCGATCGGCGCGCAGGCCCGTCCAGCCGTTGCCGTAGGAATCGAGATAGACGATCCGCGGCGGATCGTCGGGCCAGTCTTCGAAGCGGGTCGGGTGCGCGGGCTCGAGCCCTTCGCGCAGACCGCGGGCGAGCCGGGCAGCCTGGGGCGCGAACAGATCGCGGCCGTGGAAGGAGGCCGACAGGCGCTCGGGCCGCCAGACGATCGCGAAGGCCTCGACCGCCCGGGCCCGGCGCAGCGCGAGCTCGAAGAGGCCGTTGTCGGGGCCCACACACCAGATGCCGTCGAGCCGGAGGACGAGCGCCCTCCGATCGGTGCCGACCCCGGGATCGACCACCGCCACGAGCACGTCGCCGGGCCGGGCGAGCTCGAGATGGGCGGCGATCAGGGGTGCCGCGAGATCGGGCCGGAAGGCGGGCAGATCGTGCTGCAGGTCGATCACCGGCACTTCCGGCGCGAGCCGGCACAACACGAGATGCATCTGGCCGACATAGGGCCCCGCGAGGCCGAAGTCGGTGGCGAGCAGGATCACGGAGCCCCCCGCGCGAAGGTCGGCCGGATCCACCAGTCGGGCCGTTTGCGGCGCAAGAGGAGGGCCGCGGTCTCGAGCTCGCCGCGATCGCCGAAGAGGCCGAAGCAGGTCGCTCCCGAGCCGCTCATGCGCGCCAGAAGGCAGCCCGAGAGCCCGGCGAGATCCTCGAGCACGCCACCGATCTCGGGCTCGAGGCGGCGGGCCGGTGGCTCGAGGTCGTTGCGGCTCTCGGCGAGCCAGACCGCGAACTGGACGAGGCTCGGACAGGGCCGAAAGGGCGACCGGTGGGCGGCGCGGAAGGGGCCCGAAAGACCGCGGAACACGGGGCCCGTGGCGAGAGGCCGGCCAGGATTGACCAGGAGGAGCGGCAGATCGGGCAGGCCGCGCACCGGATCGAGCCGCTCGCCGATGCCGCGCATGCGAGCGGGCCGCGCCCAGAGGCACACCGGCAGATCGGCACCGAGGGCGAGGCCCAGATCGCGCAAGCGCTCGTCGTCGAGCGACAGGCCCCAGAGCCGGCGCAGGCCCCGCAGCGTCGCGGCGGCATCGGCCGAACCACCGCCGAGCCCGGCCGCGACCGGGATCTCCTTGTGCAGCACGATGGCGGCACCGGCCGTCACGCGAGCGGTCTCGGCCAAGAGGCGGGCGGCGCGCAGAACGAGATTGTCGGGGCCCGCCGGCACCGTCTCCGCGGTCGGCCCGCTCACCGCGAGGGACAAGCCTTCCGCCGGGTACAGCTCGACCCGGTCGGCGAGCTCGCAGAACACGACGATGCTGTCGAGCTCGTGGCGGCCGTCGGCCCGCCGGGCGGTGACGAGGAGATCGAGATTGAGCTTGGCCGGGGCCGTCTCGACGACGGCCGGTTCATCCCCGCCGGGCATCGGGCTCCGGCAGGCCCTTCTCGAGCTTCTCGTTGATCGCGGCCAGGGCGTCCTGCTCGGGCTTCAGGCCGAGGGCGCGCTGCCACTGGTAGCGGGCCTCGCGGTAGCGGCCGACCCGCCAATAAGCGTCTCCCAGATGGTCGTTGATGGTCGGATCGCCGGGCTCGAGCTCCACCGCGCGCTCGAGATAGTCCACCGCCTTCTCCCACTCGCCGAGCTTGAAATAGGCCCAGCCCAGGCTGTCGACGATGAAACCGTCTTGCGGCCGGAGCTCGACCGCGCGGTGCAGCATGGCTTTGGCGCGCTCGAGGTTGAGGCCCTGGTCGACCCAGGAATAGCCCAGATAGTTGAGAACGAAGGGTTGGTCGGGCTGGAGTTCGAGCGCTTTCAAGAAGGCCGCCTCGGCCTCGGGCCAGCGCTTGGTCCGTTCGAGGGCGATCCCTTGCACGTAGAAGAGCCGCCAATGCTGGCGCCCGGGTGTACCGACGCGGGCGATCGCCCGTCCGTAGGCCTCGCCCGCTTCGGCGAAGCGCTCCTCGGAACGCAAGAGATCGCCGAGCTGGACGAGCGCGTCGATTCGCTCCGGCTTGCGATCGGCGAGCTCGCGAAGGAGTGCGATCGCCTCCTCGCCCTTGTCCTGGTCCTTGAGGGCCGAGGCCTTGGCGAGCTGTGCCTCCCAGTAGAAGGGCGAGCTCTCGCCGACCCGGTCGAAGGCGCGGATCGCCTGGGCGTGATCCTCCTGGAGCTGGGCGATGCGGCCGATCGCGAGCCAGACGTCACCGGCCTCGGGCGTGAGGTAGGCGGCGAGGCGCGCATAGACCAGCGCCTGGGCACCGACCCGCTGCTCGCGCAGGAGCTCGGCGAGACCGAGGAGCAGATCGGCGGCACCGGCAGCGGGGTCGGAGGCCGGCAGCCAGCCCTCGCCTCCCCGGGCGATCCGCTCGCGGATCACCGCGATCGAGGCCGGATCGCCCAGCCGCGCGCGACGCTCCTCGAGGCGGGCGAGCGCCTGCTCCCGCTCGCCGGCGCGGACATCCAGCGCGGCCTGGGCGAACAGCACCCGCAAGGGCAGCGGCTCGTCGCCCTTCTCGAGACCGGCGAGTGCCGCCCGGGCCTCGGCGAGGCGGCCACCATAAGCGAGGATCATCGCCCGGTGATAGCCGCGCAAGAGCGCGAAGGGGTCGTCGCGGCCACCGCGCTCGAGCAGCTCGAGGGCGGCGTCGAGATCGCCCGTGCCGGCCCGGGCCCAGGCGCGCAGGAGCGGCGCCACGCCGCCGAGCGCACCGCGGCCGCCGAGCCGCGCGACCTGCTCTCGCATCGCCTGGAACCGACCGGCCTTGGCCTCGGCGACGGCGAGCAGGAGGCGAGCCTCCTCGACCGAGCCGTCGAGCTCGAGGAGCTGGCGGGCGAGCACGAGGCCGCGATCGATCTCGCCGGCCGCGATGGTGAGCAGGAAGGTCTGCCGGCGCAGTTCGAGGTTGAGCGGGTCGGCGCCGGCCGCGCGGTCGAAATAGCGGGCGGCCTCCTCCACCCGGCCGATCTCGAGGGCGTGCCGGCCGGCCAGATAGGCTGCGGCCGGCGAGCGACCCTGACCGAACTCCTCGGCGTTGGCGAGCCCGCCGTCGCGCCAGCCCGAGCCGAGCCAGCCCGGCGACTGGCCGGTACAGGCGACCAGGCTCGAGGCGAGCAGGAGGACGACCAGCCGACCGGGTACGCGGCGGTCCCGCCACCCCGGGTCGACTTGACGGAGCGACCACGGCCCGCCTAGTAGCCTGCCGCTCGGCCGAGCCGCGCGCGGCTGTGCCGGGGGTTCGAATCGGATTGGAGATCTCACGATGCTCAAGACGTCCAAGAGCAAGAACGATCCCACGGCGCGCGGGCCGGCCCAGCAGGCGAAGACGTTCGAGGGCAAGAAGGTCAAGCCGGCCCTCTACGTCGGGTCCGCGGTCGGGCACGGTCGCTACATAGCGGCGCAGGACGAGAGCGGCAAGCTCGTCACCGGTCCCGACGGCCGGCCGATCCCCTACCGCGACATCTGAGC
>DAIOUO010000347.1:0-3761 GCA_036759485.1 Geminicoccaceae bacterium
GGGTCGGCCTTCGGCGAACGCGGGAACGCGCCCGGAACTCGGCACGAAGCGGAGCTCTCTTCGGCCTCGAAGACGGGCCGATCGCTCGGCCTGCCGCCGCCGGCGCGCAGCCGCGGGCAGACGGTGTCCCGGAACCAGCCGGCCGATCGGCGAGCCGGTACGCCTCCCTGCCGAGCCTAAGCGTACGCACCGGCCCGCGCACCGGCGAGGCGGATCGCGACGGCTCGGCAGCTAGGGCAGCGATGGCAGAGCGATCAGCGCCGCCGCGGCACGTCGCTCCTCAGCCAGGAGCAGGTTCCAGGTGCGGCAGGCGGCCGGGGTCGCGACTGCCTCGACGGCCAGCCCCCAAGCGCGGAGCTCGGCCAGGAGTGCCGTGGGCAACCGTCGCCCGGCAGGCCCGAGGCCGAGCACGAGGAGGCCGACCACATCGCCTGCGAGCGGCCGCAGGAACTCGAGATCGGCAGCCACGAGCGCCGCAGGGTCGGCCGGTTCCCAGCGCTCGACGCGGTCCGGCAGCAGGATCAGCGAGCCCGGAAAGCGCGTGGTCCCGATCGTGAACCCGCCGGGCCCGTAGGCCCGCACGAAGGGGCGCTCGCCGGTCGGGACGGGGCGCAGCTCCAGCGGCACGCTCAGCCGGGCCGGGTCGCCGCACTCGCCTGGGGTTCGGCGGAGCGGCGGATATTGAGGTAGTAGAGGACGGGGGTCGCGATGTAGATGGTCGAATAAGTGCCGACGAAGAGACCCCAGATCATGACGATGGTGAAGCCACGGATCACCTCGCCGCCGATCGCGAACAACGCGACGAGGGCGAGCAGTGTCGTGAGCGAGGTCGAGAGCGTGCGCGCCAGGGTCTCGTTGATCGACCGGTCGAGCAACTCCTCGATCGGCATGGCTTTGAACTTGCGCAGGTTCTCGCGCACGCGATCGTAGATTACGACGGTGTCGTTGAGCGAGTACCCGACGATCGTCAACAGCGCGGCGAGGCTCGTGAGGTTGAACTCGATCTGGGCCAGCGCGTAGAGCCCGACCGCCGCACTCACGTCGTGCAGGAGCGAGGCGACCGCGCCGATCCCGTACTGCCATTCGAAGCGGAACCAGAGATAGACCAGAACCCCGAGAAGCGAAATCACGACGGCCCAGATGCCACCGATGAAGAGCTCGCGGCTCACCCGGGGGCCCACGAACTCCGCCCGGCGGTACTCCATGCCTGCGCCGATCGCCTGGTCGAGTGCCGCCTTGATCCGCTCTATGGCCTGGCGCTGGGCGTCGGGTCCACCTTCGGGCAGCGCCACGCGAATCAGCACGTCGCGCTCGCTGCCGGCGTCTTGCAGCGCCACGTCACCGAACTGGAGACCGCCGAGAGTGGCACGCATGCCGGCGAGGTCGGCCGGCCCGGGCGTCCGCACCTCGAGCAAGATACCGCCCTTGAAGTCGATGCCGAGATTGAGGCCGACGGTCGCGATCAGGCCCGCGGTCAGGGCCAGGACCACGAAGGACCAGACGAAGGCGATCCAACGGTAGCGGAAGAAGGGGATCCGCGTGCCGTCGGGTACCAGCCGGGGGCGCCACATGGTCGGTCCCTCAGAGCGGAATGGCCGCCGGCCGCGTGCGCCGGTACCAGAGCTCGACCATCACGCGGGTGAAGGTGACGGCGGTGAACATGTTGGTGAGGATGCCGAAAGCGAGCGTGACGGCGAAGCCCTTGACCGGGCCGCTGCCGAACTGGAAGAGCGCGGCCGCCGCGATCAGCGTCGTGAGATTGGCGTCGACGATGGTCCGGGTCGCCTCGCCGAAGCCGGCGTCGATCGCCGCGAGCGGCGTGCGGCCGGCCCGCGCTTCCTCGCGGATCCTCTCGTAGATCAAGACGTTCGAATCGACCGCCTGGCCGATCGTCAGTACGATGCCGGCGATGCCCGGCAGGGTGAGCGTGGCCCCGAGCAACGTCATCAGATCGAGGATCATCACGACGTTGAGCACGAGCGCCACATTCGCGAAGACACCGAAGATCCCATAATAAAGGATCATATAGGAGACGACGAGGAGCGAGGCGACGATCACCGCGATCGTGCCGGCTCGGATCGAATCGGCGCCGAGATCGGGCCCGACCGAGCGCTCCTCGATCACCGTGAGCGGTGCCGGTAGTGCGCCGGCCCGCAGCAGAACGGCGAGCTCGTTGGCCGATTCCGTCGTGAAGCTGCCCGAGATGATGCCGGAGCCACCCAGGATCGGCTCACGGATCCGGGGGGCAGAGATGACCTTGCCGTCGAGGACGATGGCGAAGAGCTTGCCGACGTTGTCCTGGGTGATCCGGGCGAACTTGCGCGCACCCTGGCTGTCGAAGCGGAAGCTCACCACGGGCTCGTTGTTCTGGAAGGTCGCCTGGGCGTCCACGAGGCTCTCGCCGGAGAGCTCCACCTGGCGGTAGAGCACCCACTCGCGTGGGCCCGAACGCTCGGCCGATTCGACGAGCATGACCCCGGCAGGGCCGCGGCCGGCACGCACCTCGGCCGGGTCGACCTCCATGGCGACCATGTGGAAGGTGAGCCGAGCGGTCTTGCCCAGCAGGCGCTTGATCGCCTCCGGATTACGCTCGCCCGGGACCTGGACGAGGATCCGGTCGCTCCCCTGGCGTTGGATCGAGGCCTCGCGCGTGCCGAGCTCGTCGATCCGTCGCCGAACCACCTCGAGGGACTGGGAAACGGCCGCGCCGATCCGCTCCTCCCGCGCCCGCTCGGAGAGCTCGAGGCGGATGCGGCCGTCGCGCTCGCCCGTGATCACGAGCTCGCGGACCGTACCGGCACCGAAGCCGGCAGCGGGCAGGAGCGGGTTGAGCTTGGCGAGCTCGCCCAGAGCCTGATCGAGCCGGCTCGGGTCGGTGAGGGTGAGGACGACGGCCTCGCCCTGCACGCCCAGGCCACGATAGCCGATCTGGGCGGGCCGGAGAGCTGCACGCACCTCGCTCACGAGCTGTTCCAGCCGGTCGCGCACGACCGCCTTGGCCTCGACCTCGAGCAAAAGGTGCGAACCGCCCTGCAGGTCGAGGCCGAGCACGATCTGGTTGCGCGGCAGGAAGCCGGGCAGCCGGTCGAGCGCCTCGCGGCTCAACAGGTTCGGCAGGAGCGCGAGGATCGCGAAGACCCACACGCCCACGACCAAGGCGAGCTTCCACGAAGGCTGGCGCACGGAGGCTCGGCCCGGCTCAGCGCTTGAAGAGGCGGCTCAAGAACCCGCCGGCGGCAGGCGACGAGCCCGGGGCGGCGGTGCCTGGACTCTCGTTGGCGGCCGTTGGGGGCTTGGTCAGGACATCCGTGATCGTGCTCTTGGCGACCTTGACCTGCACGCCCTGGGCGATCTCGACCATCACCATACCGTCGGGATCGACCCTGGTGACCTTGCCGACGATGCCGCCGCCGGTCAACACCTGGTCGCCCTTCTTGAGGGCCTCGAGCATCGCCCGGTGCTGCTTCATCTTCTGCTGCTGCGGGCGGATCAGCAGGAAATAGAAGACGATGAAGATCAGCACGAGGGGCATGAGCGAGACGAACACGTCGCCGCCCCCGGCGCCCGAGGCCTGGGCGTAGGCCGGAGAGACCAGCATGGGCTCCTCGGAGGGTGGTGAGGCCGATCGGCGGCGGACTATAGCGGGGGGAGCCCACGATGCAACCACGGCCCCGAACCCCGGAACGCCTTGCCCGGCGCCGACGCGCTGCTAGCCTCCGCCGCCCCGGACCCCGGGTCGGTGCCCACGCCCTGCCCGGAGG
>DAIOUO010000348.1:0-3748 GCA_036759485.1 Geminicoccaceae bacterium
CCCGCGGGGCGTGTGGGCGCTCGGCTTCACTTCGCTGCTGATGGATCTCTCTTCCGAGCTGATCCACGCGCTGCTGCCGATCTTCCTCGTCGTCACCCTCGGCGCCGGCCCGGCGGTGCTCGGCCTGCTCGAAGGCGTAGCCGAGGCGACCGCGTCGTTCGCCAAGCTCGTCTCGGGGGCACTCTCGGACCGGTTCGGCCGGCGCAAGCCCCTGGCGCTCCTGGGTTACGGCGTGGCGGCGCTGACCAAGCCCCTGTTCCCGCTCGCGGCCGGGGTCGGCACCGTGTTCCTCGCCCGTTTCCTCGACCGGGTCGGCAAGGGCATCCGCGGTGCACCGCGCGACGCGCTCGTGGCCGACATCACGCCGCCCGCGCTGCGCGCCTCGGCCTACGGCCTCCGGCAGGCGCTCGACACGGTGGGCGCCTTCCTCGGGCCGCTCGCGGCCATCGCGCTCATGGCGGCCTTCGCGGACGACATCCGGACCGTGCTCTGGTTCGCCGTGATCCCTGCCGGGCTCTGCGTGCTGGTACTCTGGCTCGGCGTCGAGGAGCCGGAGGCGAGCCGCCCACCCACTCGGCCACGACCCTGGCTCGGTCTCGCCCGTGCCGATCTCGCCGCCCTCGGCTCGGCCTTCTGGTGGATCGTGGCGGTCGCGGTGCTCCTCTCGCTCGCCCGCTTTTCCGAGGCGTTCCTGGTTTTGCGGGCGCAGGACGTCGGCATGGCTCTCGGGCTCGTCCCGCTCGTCATGGTCGTGATGAGCCTGATCTACAGCCTGGTCGCCTGGCCGGCCGGCAAGATGGGCGACCGGATGGACCGACGGCGGCTCCTGCTCCTCGGCATCCTCGTCCTCGTGCCCGCCGATCTGCTGCTCGCCGTCGCGGACGGTCCGGCGACGGCGCTTCTGGGGGTCGCGGTCTGGGGCCTGCACATGGGCCTGAGCCAAGGGCTGTTGGCCACGCTCGTGGCCGACAGCGCTCCCGTGGAGCGGCGGGGCACCGCCTTCGGCGCTTTCCATCTGACGACCGGGCTGGCGACCCTGGCCGCGAGCCTCCTCGCGGGCGGGCTCTGGCAGCTCTTCGGAGCCGCGTCGACCTTCTTCGCCGGGGCGGTGCTCGCCCTCGCGAGTGCGCTCTCGCTCCTGCTGGCGCCGCGCCGGGTCAGCGCTTGAGGACGCACTTCTCGTAGAGGCCGCGCAGTCGGCCGCGCGGGTCGTAGCGCCGTTTGAGCCGCTCGTAGACCTCGCGATCGTAGCGCTGCCAGAACTCCTCCTCGGGATAGTAGCTGTCGGAATAGAGCGACTTGACCCCGCCGAGTTCGGCGATCTTGCGCTCGATCTGCCGGTTGTACCAACCGTCGGGCTTGGCCTCGCGCCTGCGGATCGGCTGCCAGAAGCCGAAATTGACCCAGAGCTCGCCGGGCGGGGTGCGGAACAGCGGGAAGCCGTGCGGGTGCAGCGCCCGGAACGGGCAGTTCCAGACCGGCAGGATGCCGATCGTGTCGTGGAACCAGGCGAGGAACTCCGGCGCCTCGGCGAGCGGAACGCCGACGTCCTGGATCACCGATTCCGAGCGGTAGCCCAACAGATCCCAGATCCGGCCGAGCCGCCAGCGATTGGCCAGGCGCATGATGCGGGTGTAGGTCAGCGAATTGAGCCGCTCGCGGCCCACGAGCCGGCGCAGGAGCGGGATCTCCATGCCCAGGTTCTTCGAGCACCAGAACCAGTCGGTGTCCCAGCGGCGGATGTAGTCGCGAACCGTGAGATAGTCTTCGTTCCGCTCGAGGATCGATTTGTAGTAGATCTTCTCGAACGTATAGTCCGACGTGTAGGGAGCCGTGTCGACGAACCGGCCGATCGAGAGGACCATCCGGTCGCGACCGAAGATCTCGCCCTCGACGAAGTCGGAAGCCGGGTCGTCACACGCGGCGGCGAGTGCTTCGTAGTACGCCTCGACTTTCCGGAACGTGCGATGCTCGAGCCGCACATAGGGTTTCACCGGGATGGTCTTCGCCGAGATACGAATGGCGTAGCCGAGCGTACCGTAGCTGTTGGGAAAGCCGAAATAGAGCTCGGCGTGCTCGCCCTCCGGTCGCGCCGTCACGACTTCCCCGTCGGCGGTGACGACGTCGAACTCGAGGATCGTCTCGTGCACGAGGCCGTGGCGGAAGCTCGAGGATTCGATGCCGACCCCGGCGAGCGCTCCGCCGATCGTGATGCCCATGAGCTCGGGCACGACCGCCGGCATCACGCCGTGTGGCAGGGTCGCATCGACGAGCTCGCCGTAGGGACACATGCCCTCGACCTCGACCGTCCCGGCCGCCGGATCGACCGCGAGGACGTGGCGGAATTCGCGGGTGTCGATCCGGGTGGCGGGTGCCGGGACCCGGTCGCGGAAGAGGTTCGAGACCTCTTTCTCGAGGCGCGGCGGTGCGGCTGCCCGTCGCAACTGCTCGACCAGGGCCGCCCGGCGTGCCGCGTGGGCGGCTCGGGCGGCCTCGACCCCGGCAGTCGCCGCGGCGCCCGCGCGCGCCGGCCGCTCGACCCCGCGTTCGACCTCGGCCGTGGCCATGCGCCTTCCTCCCCGTTGCCGCCCGAGAAGATGGCGGCGGCGGGGAACATCCGCCAGGGGGCGGGCTCAGCGCAGGACCGCGGTCCAGGCGGCCTCGGCGCGCCGGGCGGGGTCGGCCTCGGGCGATGCGGCGGGCGCCGGCACGGCCTCGCCGAGCCGCCGCAGATCCGGGACCGCCTGGCCGAGGCGGCGCAGATAATGCTCGACCGCCTCGTCGATCAGCCGCTCCTGCGGGCAGCAGAAGGTCGCCGCCAGCCGCTCGAGCGCCTCGCGGTGCCGGCGGGCGAGCGAGACGGGCACGCGCGGATCGGGCATCGCGGAACTCCTGTGCACGGTCCATCGGAGCGGGCGGCATTTTGCGCGGCCTCGACCGACCGCCCAGGAGCCGGGCGCCGCGGTCGCTCCCCGATATGCCGTCCGGGCGTATCTCGGTGCGCGAGCGCCCGCCCGGGCCTCAGTCGCCGCCTTGCTCGGGAACGAGCCGCAGCGCCGCCGAGTTCATACAGTAGCGGAGCCCGGTGGGCGGCGGGCCGTCCGGGAAGACGTGGCCGAGATGGGCGTCGCAGCGGGCGCACAGCACCTCGGTCCGCCGCATGAACCAGCTGCGGTCCTCGCGGGTGGCGATCGCCCGCTCGTCGATCGGCGCCCAGAAGGAGGGCCAGCCCGTGCCGCTGTCGTACTTGGTCGTGCTCGAAAACAGCGGCTGGCCGCAGCAGACGCAGACGTAGGTGCCGGCTGTCTTGGTGTTCCAGTAGCGACCGCTGAAGGCCCGCTCGGTGCCGTGTTCGCGGGTGACGTGATATTCCTCGGGCGAGAGCTGCCGGCGCCACTCGGCCTCGCTCTTGACGACCTTGCCGATGCCCGCGTCCGCCATCGCCGCCTCGCATCCCCACCGTCGATGCGGAAATGGGGTCGACGGCGGCGGCCGGCAACGTCGCCGCGGTCGGGCGCGTGCGGCGCCGGTCGGTCCCGCGCAGGGAGCGGGTTCAGGGAAGGGACGGGCCGTGGTAGCTGCGGGCCGCGTCAGCAACCGATGGGGCCGTTTCGATGCCCAATCTGCCCGCCGCCGGTCTCCGGGCGCTCGCGTTCGCGATCGCCCGGGCCTGGGGCAGTGCCGAAGAGGAGGCGGCGATCGTCGCCGACCATCTCGTCGAGGCCAACCTGGCCGGCCACGACAGCCA
>DAIOUO010000349.1:0-3737 GCA_036759485.1 Geminicoccaceae bacterium
GTCCTTGAGGGCCTGCTCGACGGCCGCCCGGTCGAGCTCGTCGACCGCCTCGGCGCCCTCGGCGAGCACGATGCAACCCTGCTCCCCGACCTCGGCGAAGCCGCCCGCCACGAAGATCCGCCGGACGACCTGGTTGCCCTCGTAGAGCCTGATCACCCCGGGCCGCAGCAGCGAGACGAGCGGGGCGTGGTGCGGCAGGACGCCGAAATCGCCCTCCACGCCCGGCAGCACGACCATCTCGACGGCCTCGCTCGCCAGCACCCGCTCGGGGTCGACGAGCTCGAGGGTGAAGGTCTCGGCCATCGGCCTCAGACCTCGGCCGCCAGGCGCTTGGCCTTCTCGACCGCCTCCTCGATCGTGCCGACCATGTAGAAGGCGGCCTCCGGCATGTGGTCGTAAGCGCCGTCGCAGATGCCCTTGAAGCCCTTGATCGTGTCCTCGACCTTGACGAACTTGCCGGGCGAGCCCGTGAACACCTCGGCCACGTGGAAGGGCTGGGAAAGGAAGCGCTGGATTTTGCGCGCCCGCGCGACGATGAGCTTGTCCTCTTCCGAGAGCTCTTCCATGCCGAGGATGGCGATGATGTCCTGCAGCGACTTGTAGCGCTGCAGGATCTCCTGGACCCGGCGCGCCACCTGATAGTGCTCCTCGCCCACGATCGACGGCTCGAGGATGCGCGAGGTCGAATCGAGCGGGTCGACCGCCGGGTAGATGCCGAGCTCGGCGATCTGCCGCGAGAGCACCGTCGTGGCGTCGAGATGGGCGAAGGTCGTGGCCGGAGCCGGGTCGGTCAGGTCGTCGGCCGGCACGTAGACCGCCTGGACCGAGGTGATCGAGCCTTTCTTGGTGGAGGTGATGCGCTCCTGGAGAGCCCCCATGTCGGTGCCGAGCGTCGGCTGGTAGCCTACCGCCGAGGGGATGCGGCCCAGGAGCGCCGACACTTCCGCACCCGCCTGGGTGAAGCGGAAGATGTTGTCGACGAAAAAGAGCACGTCCTGCCCTTCCTGGTCGCGGAAATATTCGGCGACCGTGAGGCCGGTGAGACCCACGCGAGCACGAGCGCCCGGCGGTTCGTTCATCTGGCCGTAGATGAGCGCCACCTTGGACTTCGAGGGATCCTCGAGGTCGATGACGCCCGATTCGATCATCTCGTGGTAGAGGTCGTTGCCCTCGCGCGTGCGCTCGCCCACGCCCGCGAAGACCGAGACACCGCCGTGCGCCTTGGCGATGTTGTTGATGAGCTCCATGATGAGCACGGTCTTGCCGACGCCGGCGCCGCCGAACAGGCCGATCTTCCCGCCCTTCGGATAGGGGGTGAGCAGGTCGACGACCTTGATGCCGGTGACCAGGATCTCGGCCTCGGTCGACTGGTCGACGAAGGCCGGCGCGGGGGCGTGGATCGGCGCGGTCGCCTTGGCGTTGATCGGACCCCGCTCGTCCACCGGCTCGCCGATCACGTTGAGGATCCGGCCCAGAGTCTCGCGGCCGACCGGCACGGCGATCGGTGCACCGGTGTCGATCACCTCCTGACCGCGGGTGAGCCCGTCGGTCGAATCCATGGCGATCGTGCGGACCGTGCTCTCGCCCAGATGCTGGGCGACCTCGAGGGTGAGCTTCTTGCCCTGGTTGTCGGTGGTGAGCGCGTTCAGGATCGCGGGCAGCGCGCCGTCGAACTGGACGTCGACCACGGCACCCATGACCTGCGCGATCCGGCCGCGCGCAACGTTGCCCTTGACCATCGCTCGACCCCTCTCCCGATCGCCCGGCGCAGCCTCAGACGGCCTCGGCACCCGAGACGATCTCGATCAGCTCCTTGGTGATGTTGGCCTGGCGCTGGCGGTTGTAGCGCAGCGTCAGCCGGTCGATCATCTCGCCGGCGTTGCGCGTGGCGTTGTCCATCGCCACCATGCGCGCCCCCTGCTCGCTGGCCGCGTTCTCGAGGAGCGCCCCGTAGATCTGCACCGCGAGGTTGCGCGGCAGCAGTTCGGCCAGGATCCGCTCCTCGTCCGGCTCGAACTCGTAGATCGCCTGCACCCCCTCGGCGGTCGCCGCCTCGCCCGGCTCGACCGGGACGAGCTGCCTGAAGGTGACGATCTGCGCCATCGCGCTCTTGAAACGGTTGAAGACGATGGTCGCGACGTCGAACTGGCCCGCCTCGTAGAGCGAGAGCACCTTCTGCGCGATCCGCTCGGCATCGGCGAAGCCGATCCGCCGCTTGCCGGCGATCCCGTCCATGAACTCGACGATCAGATCGCCGAACTCGCGGCGCAGCATGTCGCGGCCCTTGCGGCCGACGCAGATGAGCTTGACGCTCTTGCCCCGCTCCTTGAGCTCCAGGATCCGCCGCCGGGTGGCCCGCACGATCGAGCTGTTGAAGGCACCACAGAGACCGCGGTCGGCGGTGGCCACCACGATCAGATGGACCTCCTCCTTGCCCGTGCCGGCCAAGAGCGGATGGGCCTCGCCCCGGTCCTTCACCGCGGCGGCGAGGTTGGCGAGCATCGCCGCCATCTTCTGGGCGAACGGCCGGGCCGCCTCGGCGTGTTCCTGCGCGCGGCGCAGCTTCGAGCCGGCCACGAGCTTCATGGCACTCGTGATCTTGCGGGTCGCCCGGACCGAGTTGATCCGGGTCCGCATGTCCTTGAGGCTGGGCACGGGCGCTCGCCCCCCGGATCAGGCGAACTTCTTCGCGAAGCCGTCGAGCAGTGCGCGCAGCTTCTTCTCGGTCTCGCCGTCGAGATCGCCCGTTTCGCGGATCGTCCTCAGGATGTCGGCACCCTTCTCGCGCAGCTCGTTCAGGAACTCCCGCTCGAAGCGCTGGACGTCCGCGACCTTGATGGCGTCGAGATAGCCGTTCACGCCGGCGAAGATCGAGCAGACCTGCTCCTCCATCGGCATCGGGCTCAGCTGCGGCTGCTTCAAGAGCTCGGTGAGCCGGGCGCCGCGGTTCAAGAGACGCTGGGTCGCGAGGTCGAGGTCGGAAGCGAACTGCGCGAAGGCGGCCATCTCGCGATATTGCGCGAGCTCGAGCTTGATGCGCCCGGCCACCTTCTTCATGGCCTTGGTCTGGGCCGAGGAGCCGACCCGCGAGACCGAGAGACCGACGTTCACCGCCGGCCGGATGCCCTGGTAGAACAGGCCGGTCTCGAGGAAGATCTGGCCGTCGGTGATCGAGATCACGTTGGTCGGGATGTAGGCCGAGACGTCGTTGGCCTGGGTCTCGACCACCGGTAGCGCGGTGAGCGAGCCGGAGCCGTGATCCTTGTTCATCTTGGCCGCCCGCTCGAGCAGCCGCGAATGGAGATAGAAGACGTCGCCCGGATAGGCCTCGCGACCGGGCGGCCGGCGCAGGAGCAGCGACATCTGGCGGTACGCGGTCGCCTGCTTGCTGAGATCGTCGTAGACGATCACCGCGTGCATGCCGTTGTCGCGGAAATACTCGCCCATGGCGCAGCCGGCGTAGGGCGCCAGGAACTGCATGGGCGCCGGGTCGGAGGCGGTCGCCGCCACCACGATCGTGTAGTCGAGGGCGCCGTGGTCTTGAAGTGCTTTGACGAACTTGGCGACCGAGGAGCGCTTCTGGCCGACCGCCACGTAGATGCAGTAGAGCTTCTTCGATTCGTCCGAACCGGCGGCCTCGTTGTAACGCTTCTGGTTGACGAAGCAGTCCAACGCGATCTGGGTCTTGCCGGTCTGCCGGTCGCCGATGATCAGCTCGCGCTGGCCGCGGCCGATCG
>DAIOUO010000350.1:0-3712 GCA_036759485.1 Geminicoccaceae bacterium
ATTTCGCGGGCGTCGCCCGCCCAGGGCGGCGACCGCCACGCCCGTGAGCGCGCCCAGGCCGCGGCCGAAGAGCAGCCGGCGGGCGACGCCCGCGAAATCGAGGGCGCGGCGGCGGCGGGCGAGAAGGGGCGCGCTCACCGCCTCGAGCAGGAGGAGCGGGGCCATCGCACCCACGAGCGGGGCGAGGCGCGGCTCGTCGAAGAGGGTCGCCAGAAACGGCCCGCTCGCCACGGCGGCGAGGGTCAGGGCCGCGCCGGCCGCGAGCGAGGCGGTCCAGCCCGCCCGCCAATGGGCCTCGTCGAGCTCGGCGCGCTGGACGAGCGCGTCGTGGACGAGCGAGCCCACGAGCACGAGCGGGATCTGGACGAGGCCGAGCGCGAGCGCGCCGAGGCCGAACTCGGCGGCACCCAGAAGGCGCGCGATCACGAGCACCGAGCCCACCGAGACGGCGAGCGAGAGCCCGCTCTCGAGGCCCGCCCAGACGACCGAGCTCGCGACCGAGCCGCCGCGCCCGCTGCTCATCCGACCGCTCCGCACGGGCCCGGGCGGCTCTTGCCGGCCGAGCGGATGCGCTGCCAGGATCGACTCGAGGTTGAGCGGCCGCGCGGGGCCTCCCGTCCGGCCGAGCCGGAGCCGGGCCCGAGCCGATGGCCGAACGTAGGGAAGGGGCGGCAGGCGGTGGCGGCGTGCCGCCGGGGCGGCGGCTGCGCGTCGGGATCGCCGTGCCGGGCGGCTTCGAGCTCGGCGGGATCGGTCGGATGATGCTCTATCTGACCCGGGCGTGGGACGCCTCGGGCCGCGGCCCCGCCTGGTTCCTCGTGGATGCGCGCGGGGAGGGTTCCCTCCTGCGCTCGCCCTTTCACCTCCTGCGCAGTCTCGCGCTCCTGGTGCGCGAGCGGCGGGCCGGCCGGCTCGATCTCCTGCATCTGAACGTGGCCGGCCGCGGCAGCACCGTCCGCAAGGTGATGCTGGGCCTCTGGGCCGAGCGGCTCGGCCTGCCGACGGTCGTTCATCTGCACGACTTCGACTACGCGGCCGATCTCGCGCGGCGGCCCGACTGGCAGCGTCGGCTCGTGCGCCGGCTGTTCGGCCGGGCCCGGCTCTGCATCGCGCTCGGCGAACGCGACCGTCGGTTGCTGATCGAGGAACTCGGCGTCGCGCCGGAGCGGGCGGTCGTGCTGCACAATGCGGTGCCCGACCCCGGCCCGCCGCCCGGGCGCGCCGGCCGGGCGGGGCCGGTGCGGCTCCTGTTCCTCGGCCATTTGAGCGAGCGCAAGGGAACGGGCGAGCTCCTCGAGGCGCTGGCCGGGGAGGCGCTTCGGGCGCGCGCCTGGCGGCTCGATCTGGCGGGCGCCGGCGAGGTCGAACGGTTCCGCGTCCGGGCGGAACGGCTCGGTCTTTCCGATCGCTGCCGCTTCCACGGCTGGATCGCACCCGAAGCCGCGGCGGCCCTCCTGCGCGCGGCCGACATCCTCGTCCTGCCGTCGCGGGCGGAGGGCCAGGCGATGGCGCTGCTCGAGGCGATGGCGCACGGCCTCGCGATCGTCGCCACGGCGGTCGGGGCCAACGGCGAGGCGGTCGCGGACGGGGTCGAGGCGCTGCTCGTGCCGCCGGGTGCGGTCGAGCCGCTCGAAGGGGCGCTCCTGCGGCTGATCGACGATCCGGCGCTCCGCCTCCGGCTCGGGGCCGCGGCCCGCGCCCGCTTCCTCGAGGGCTTCGCGATCGACCGCTACGCCGAACGGCTCGCGGCGCTCTATGCGCGGGCGCTGGCATCGGCCGGACCGGCGGACGGCCGCGAGATCCCCGGCTGAGACCTCTCGGCCGGGCGGCCGGCGCTCAGGCGGCGAGCCGGACGGCACGGCGGGCGAGGGCATCGGCGTAGAGCTCCGTGGCGAGGGCCGCCACCCGCTCCGGCGCGAGCGGGCCCGCCGCCGCGGCGGCACTGGCCCGGGCGAGCCGGGCCCGCTCCTCGGGATCGCCGAGGACGGCCCGGAGCGCCGCCGCCAGAGCCGGCGGATCGGCCGGCGGGACGAGCCGGCCCATGCCGGTCTCGCGTACGGTGGTGGCGAGATCGCCCACCGCGCTCGCCACCACCGGTCGGCCGAAGGCGGCGGCGAGCGCCAGCACTCCGCTCTGCGAGGCCTCGACATAGGGCAGTACGATCAGATCGGCATCCAGGAAGGCCCGGGCGGTCGCGACGTCGTCGAGCCGCCGGTCGATCAGAAGCACACCGGGGAGGCCCGAAACGGCGCGGGCGAGCCAGGCGGCATCGGGCCCGCTGCCGGCGAGAAGGAGCTCGGCCCCGGGCAGGGCCGCGACCACCGCGGGCCAGGCCTCGAGCAGATGGGGCAGGCCCTTGTAGCGCATGAGCCGGCCGAAGAAGAGGACGCGCGGTGGACCTTCCGGCCGTCGGCGCAGACCCCGGGCGGCGGCGAGCCGGACGTAGCGACGGAGCGCGGGATGCGGCAGCACCCGCACCTCGTCCTGCGGGCGGCCGAGCTGGGCGATCGCCTGCCGGCGCTGGTCCGGCCCGTGCACGACGAGGAGCGTGGCGGCGCGCCGGAGCTGGTGGACCGTCAGCCGCGGCACCCTGCGGGACTGGACGTCGCCCGGATGGAGATGGACGTCGTGGATCGTCACGATCTTCGGGAGGCGGCGCAGGAACGGCAGGGCGAGGTTGAGCCAGAGCGTCGAATCGCCGAGGAAATGGACGAGGTCGGGGCGATGGTCGCGGATCCGCGCCAGCACCGAAGGCACCAGGCGCAGATTGGCGAGGCTGCGGTGCCGCGGCCAGGGCAGTGGGGCGAGGCCGAGCGCGGGCGGTAGCTGGTCGCGGATCGGGACGAGCTCGGCGGCCGGCCCGATCAGGAGCACCTCGGCCCGCTCGGCGAGGCCGGCAGCGAACTCGACGGCGTAGTCGAGGGGTCCGGTCTGGAGGCAGACGACCCGCATCCCGTGCCCGCCTCCGCCTAGCCGCGGCCGGCGTAATAGCGCGCGTACTCGCCCGTGTAGCGCAGAGGATCGGCGCTGCCGTAGCGGGCATAGGTCCGCAGGTCGACCGCGTTCAGGGCGACGCCGGCGACCGGCACGCCGACCGAGGCGAGCTCGCGCGAAGCGGCCTGGACGGCATCCCGCGGTGTGCCCTCCCAGCGGACCACGAGGAGCGCCTCGTCGAACGCCGGGGCGAGCGCGAGCGCGTCGCTCACCGCGAGCACGGGCGGCAGATCGACGACCACGAGATCGCACACCTCGCGCAGGGCGCCGAGCAGCACCCGGGCCTTGGGCGATGCCAAGAGGTCCTGCGGGCTCTCGGGCGAGCCACCGGCCGGCAGGATCTTGAGCCCGCTCGCGGCCTCGCTCAGCATCGCCCGGTCGATCGAGCGACATTCGCCGCTCAGGATCTGGACCAGGCCGGGCTGGTCGGCCGGCACGGCCAAGAGCCGGTCGAGCGAGCGGCGCCGCAGATCGGCGTCGATCAGCAGCGTGCGGCGGCCGCTTCGGGCGCACTGGCGGGCGAGGGCCAAGGCGAGCGTGGTCTTGCCGTCGCCCGGGAAGGCCGAGGTGACGGCCACGACCCGGCCGCGCCGGACGGCCCGCTCGGCGGGGTCGAGCAGGAGCCGCGAGACGATCCGCTGGACGGCCTCGCGATAGGCCGAGGCGAGCGGGGGCTCGGCCCCGGCCTCGCCGCCCTCCGCCTGCTCGCCGACCCGGA
>DAIOUO010000351.1:0-1890 GCA_036759485.1 Geminicoccaceae bacterium
CTCTGGCACCGGCAGGCGGAGGAACGGGGGGCCCTCGCCGGGGCGCGGACGGCCGGGTGAGGCCGGATCGGGGCTCAGGCCTTGGGGCCCTTCGCGCCGGTGCCGAGGAGCGGCTCGGCCGAAGGATCGAGCGGCCAGCGGGCCCGGGCCGCGATCTCGAGCGGATCGAGGAGGCCGCGCTCCAGCCGCTCGATCCCCGCCCAGGCGACGATGGTGGCGTTGTCGGTGCAGAGAGCGGGCGGCGGGATCGCCACCGTCACCCCGGCTTCCGTCGCCAGCGCCCGCAGCGCCGTCCCGATCCGGCGATTGGCCGCCACTCCACCGGCCACGACGAGCGGCGGGCGGAAGCCGAGCCGGGCCTCGGCGAGCTCGAGGGCCCGGCGGGTGCGGTCGACCAGGACGTCGGCCACCGCCTGCTCGAAGCCGGCGCAGAGATCGGCCAGGTTGGCGGGCTCGAGAGCGGCCGCTCCGAGCGCGAGGATGCGCAGCCGGATCGCCGTCTTGAGGCCGGAGAAGGAGAAATTGCAGTGCGGCTCGCCGAGCATCGGTCGAGGCAGCGGGAACCGGTCGGGGTTCCCGCCACGGGCCGCGGCCTCGACGCGCGGTCCGCCCGGATAGCCGAGGCCCAGCATCTTGGCGAGCTTGTCGAAGGCCTCGCCCACCGCATCGTCGAGCGTGGTGCCGAGCCGCTCGTAGCGGCCGACGCCGTGGACGAGTTGGAGCTGGGCGTGGCCGCCCGAGACCAGGAGGACGAGATAGGGGAAGTCGAGCCCTCGGGTGAGCCGAGCGGTGAGCGCGTGCGCTTCGAGATGGTTGACGGCGAGGAGCGGCCGGCCGTGTACGAGGGCCAGCATCTGCGCGGTCACCACGCCCACGGTGAGGCCGCCGATCAGGCCGGGTCCGGCGGTGACCGCGATCCCGGCGAGATCGGCGAGGCCGAGCCCGGCCTCGGCGAGGGCCCGGGCGATCAGATGGTCGAGCCGCTCGAGATGGGCGCGGGCGGCGATCTCCGGGACGATGCCGCCATAGGCGGCGTGCTCGGTGAGCTGCGAGACGAGCGGCGCCGCGAGCACCGTGCGGTCGTCGCGCACCAGCGCCGCCGCGGTCTCGTCGCAGCTGGTCTCGATGCCGAGCACCACCCGGCCGGAAATCGCTGGCAAGGACATGGGCGAGAGGCTAAGGGGCCGAAGGTCCGGGAGCCGGGGGCGCGCGGCGGGCGCGCCCGCACCGGGATAGCGGGGTTCGACGGGTGTGACGAGGCCCTTGCGGATCGGCACGCGCGGCTCGCCGCTCGCCTTGGCGCAGGCCGAGCTCGTTCGCGCGGCGCTCGTCGCCGCGCATCCCGAGCTCGCCGCGGCGGGCATGCTCGAGGTCGTGGTGATCCGCACCACGGGCGACCGGGTGGTCGACCGGCCGCTCGCCGAGATCGGCGGCAAGGGCCTGTTCACCAAGGAGATCGACGAGGCGCTGTTGGACCGACGCATCGACCTCGCCGTGCACTCGCTGAAGGACGTGCCGACCCTGCTGCCCGAGGGCATCGTGATCGCCGCCACGCCCGAGCGGGCCGATCCGCGCGACGTGCTGCTCGCGAGTGGCGCCACCAGCCTCGCCGGGCTGCCGAAGGGCTGCCTGGTCGGCACCGCCTCGCTCCGGCGAGCCGCCCAGCTGCTCGCCGCGCGGCCCGATGCGACCGTCGTGCCGTTGCGCGGCAACGTCCAGACCCGGCTCGCCAAGCTCGAGCGCGGCGAGGTCGGGGCGACGCTGCTCGCGGCCGCCGGGCTGGCCCGGCTCGGCCTCGGCACCGCCGGCGGAACCCCGCTTTCGCCGGGCGAGATGCTGCCGGCGGTGGCGCAAGGGGCGATCGGCATCGCCTGCCGAGCCGAGGACGAG
>DAIOUO010000351.1:1900-3703 GCA_036759485.1 Geminicoccaceae bacterium
CGCTCGCCCCGCTCGCCCACGCTCCGACCTTGTGCTGCGTCGCCGCCGAGCGGGCGCTTCTGGCCGAGCTCGACGGCAATTGCCGCACGCCGATCGCGGCGCTCGCGGTGGAAGGGCCGGAGGGGCTCGTTCTCGAGGGCCTGCTCGCCTCCCCGGACGGCCGGCGGGTGGCGCGGACGAGCCGGCGCGGACCGCCCGAAGAGGCCGAGCGCCTCGGTCGCGAGGCCGGCCGCGAGCTCCTGCGCGTGGGGCAGGGCTGGGCCACCGGCTGAGCGATCGGAAAGGACTGGCCGGACCGGGTATTCGGCTGCTAGCTTGCCACATCATGCGCATCCTGCTCACGCGTCCCCGCCAGCAATCTCTGGCCACGGCACGAATGTTGCATGCCAAGGGCCATCGCGTTCTCATCGACCCGATGCTCGTGCTCCGGCACGTGCCGCACGATCCGGTCACCGGCGAGGGGGTGGCCGCCGTCGTGCTGACGAGCGCCAACGCGCTGCCCGGCCTCGACGACCCGCTGCGGCGGCTGCCCGTCTTCGCCGTCGGCCAGGCGACCGCCCAGGCGGCGATCGCCGCCGGTTGCCCGAACGTCGAGGCGGCCGCCGGCGACGGCGTCGAGCTCGCCAAGCTGATCGTGGCGCGGGTGCCCAAGGAGGCCGGGACGATCCTCCACGTCTGCGGCGAAGAGGTGCGCGACGGCCTCGAAGAGGCGCTCGTGGCGGCCGGCTACCGTTACGAGCGGCTCGTGGTCTACCGCACCGAGGCCGCGGCGCGGCTCGCGCCGCGCACCGTGCAGGCGCTCCAGGCGCACGAGATCGACGCGGTCCTGTTCTACTCGCCACGCACCGCGCAGATCTTCGCGGGCCTGGTCGAGCGCGAGCAGCTCGTGCCCGAGCTCGCGCACACGAGCGCGGTCTGCCTCTCCGAGGCGATCGCCGCGGAGGTGCGTCGGCTTCCCTGGCGGTCGATCGAGGTCGCGGCACGACGCGACCAAACGGCGCTGCTCGCCTGCCTTGAAGATCTGGCGGCCGCGATGATAGCGCAACACGGGATCGTACCGGGTCGCGGGCCGTTCTCGCGCGGGCGCTGAGAGGAAGCGTGCCCGGGCGGTCCGGGCCCGGCGAGAATGGAGGCGGGGTAGATGGCCGAGACCAGCCGATCTTCGGCCGCGGGCGAGCCGCCCGAGGCGGCGACGCCCGCGCCGCAACCCGCGCGCCGGCGGCGGGTGCTGCCGGCGGCGATCGTGGGTGGCGTCTTCGGCGCCGCGATCGTGGTCGCTCTCGCCTGGGCCTGGCTGCGGCCCGCACTCGATCGCTCGGCCGAGGTCCGTCGGATCGCCGCGCTCGAGCAGCAGGTCGGGCGCTTCGCGGCGCTGGAACAGCAGCTCGCCCGCCTCGAGCCGGTCGAGCGCCAACTCGGGGCTCTCGCCGAACTGCCGCAGCGGCTGGCCCGGCTGGAGCCGCTCGCCGGCCGCCTCGAGCCGCTCGAGCAGCGGCTGGCCGAGCTCGCCCGGGCGGGTGAGCAGGTCGCGGCACTCGGCCGACGGCTCGACGAGCTGGCCGCCGCCAGCGCCCGCCTCGATCGGTTCGAGGCGCTCGCGGCCGAGCTCGGCCAGACCCGGCAGCAGCTCGTCAGGACACAGCAGGAGCTGGCCCGGCTCGCTCGGCTCGAGCAGGAGCTCGCGCGCCAGGCCGGCGATCTCGGCGGTCTCGGCCAGCGGCTCGCGGCCCTCGACCAGGCGCGCGCCGAACTCGCCGAGCGACTGCGCGCCGTCGACCTCAAGAGCGAGAACGTCACCACCTT
>DAIOUO010000352.1:0-3701 GCA_036759485.1 Geminicoccaceae bacterium
CCTCCTCGTCGTGTGGGGCGCGATGGTCGCCGTCGAGATCCCCAAGGAGGCCGAGCCCGACGTCCAGCTGCCGATCGTCTACGTGACCGTCACCCACGAAGGGATCTCGGCCGAGGATTCCGAGCGGCTCCTCGTCAAGCCGCTCGAACGCGAGCTCAAGAGCCTCGAAGGACTCAAGGAGATGCGCGCCGTGGCCGGCGAGGGTCGCGCCTCGGTGATCCTCACTTTCGAGGCGGGGGTCGACATCGACCGGGCGATCCCGGAGGTGCGCGAGCGGACCGACCGGGCGAAGGCCGAGCTACCGGCCGAGAGCGACGAGCCCATGGTCGACGAGGTCAATCTCTCGCTCTTCCCGGTGCTCGTCGTGACGGTCGCGGGCGACGTGCCGGAGCGCACGCTCCTGCGGCTGGCCCGCGGGCTCGAGGACCGGCTCGAGCAGCTGCCGGACGTGCTCGACGTCGAGATCGCGGGCGAGCGCGAGGAGCTCGTCGAGATCCTGATCCACCCGGAGCGGATCGAGGGCTACGGCCTCGAGATCGAGAAGGTGCTCTCACTGGTCCGCCGCAACCACCAGCTCGTGGCGGCGGGCGCCTGGGACGTCGGCCGCGGGCGGTTCGCGGTCAAGGTGCCGGGTCTCGTCGAAGCGGTCCAAGACCTCGCCCGGATGCCGATCAAGGTCGAAGGTGGTGCGGTCCTCACCCTGGGCGACGTCGCCACCATCCGCCGGACCTTCAAGGACCCGGTGGGGTTCGCCCGGGTCGACGGCCGCCCGGCCCTCGCCCTCGAGGTCAAGAAGCGGATCGGCAGGAACATCATCCACACGACGGAGGCGGTCCGCGCCGTGGTCGAGGCCGAGCGGGCACGCTGGCCCGCCGGGATCGAGGTGGGCTACTCGCAGGACAAGTCGCGCGAGATCGCCGACATGCTGAACGATCTCGGCAACAACGTGATCACGGCGGTCCTGCTCACCATGATCGTCACGGTCGCGGCCTTGGGCCTGCGATCCTCGATGCTCGTCGGCCTCGCGGTCCCGGTGGCGTTCCTCGCGAGCTTCGTCGTGCTCCAGGCGATGGGGCTCACGGTCAACATCGTCGTCCTGTTCTCGTTGATCCTGGCGGTCGGGATGCTGGTGGACGGGGCCACGGTCGTGGTCGAGTACGCCGACCGCAAGATGGCCGAGGGGCTCGCCCCGGAGGCCGCCTATCGGCGCGCGGCGATCCGTATGGCCTGGCCCGTGATCGCCTCCACCGCCACGGTGCTGGCGGCTTTCCTTCCCCTCCTCTTCTGGCCGGGGATCATCGGCGAATTCATGCGTTACCTGCCGATCACGCTCGTCGCCACGCTTTCGGCCGCGCTTCTCGTTGCACTCGTGTTCGTGCCGGTCCTGGGTGCGCTGCTCGGGCGGCCACCGGCCGACGACATCGCGGCCAAGCGAAACGTGGCGGCGACCGAGAGCGGCGATCTCTCGACCGTGGGCGGGATCATCGGTGCCTATGTGCGGCTCTCCCGCGTCGCCCTTTCGCGACCCGGGCTCGTGATCGCGCTCGCGGCCCTCCTCCTGGTCGCGAGCTGGGCGGCCTACGCGAAGTTCGGCCGCGGCGTCGAGCTGTTCCCGGACGTCGAGCCGGATCGGGCCCAGATCCTCGTCCATACCCGAGGCGATCTCTCGATCGTCGAGCGCGACCGGCTCGTGCGCGAGGTCGAGGCACGGATCGCGGGGGTCGACGGGATCGAGCGGATCTATGCCCGCACCGCCCTCGAATGGCGGGGCGGCGAGCAGGTCGACGACGACGTGACGGGTGTGATCCTGCTCGAGCTCGCCGACTGGCAGCGGCGCCGACCCGCGCGGGCGATCGTGGCCGAGCTGCGGGAGCGCACGGCCGATCTTCCGGGGGTACGCGTCGAGGTCCGGGTGCCGCGGGCGGGCCCGCCGGTCGGAAAGCCCGTGCAGCTCGAGATCGCACACGAGGACGAGGCGCGCCTTCTCGCCGCGACCGCCGCGGCGCGCACCACCTTCGAGCGCCTTCCGGGTCTGGTCGAGGTGGGCGACAGCCGGCCCGTGCCGAGCCTCGAATGGCGGCTCGTGGTCGACCGCGAGCAGGCCGCCCGGCTCGGGACCGACGTGGCCACCGTGGGCTCGACGGTGCGGCTCGTGACCAACGGGCTCGAGGTCGCGGCCTACCGGCCGGACGACAGCGAGGAGGAGGTCGACATCGTCGCCCGGCTGCCGGTCGGCGAGCGCGGTCTGGACGAGCTCGACCGGCTCGTCGTCGCGACACCTTCGGGCGGAGTGCCGCTCGGCCACGTCGTCCGCCGCGAGGCGGCGCCGCGCACGGCCGAGATCGAGCGGGTCGACGGGGCGCGCGCCTTCACCGTGTCGGCGGACGTGGCGCCGGGTGTGCTGCCGGATGCCAAGGTGGCCGAGATCCGGGCCTGGCTCGCGGCGGCGGGCGACCCCGAGGCGCGCTACACTTTCCGCGGCGAGGACGAGGAGCAGGCCGAGGCCTCGGCCTTCCTCGGCAAGGCCTTCGCCGTGGCCCTCTTCCTGATCGCCATGATCCTGTTGACCCAGTTCGACAGCATCTACCAGACGCTCTTGATCCTTTCGGCCGTGCTGTTCTCGACCGCGGGCGTGCTGTTGGGCCTTTTGATCGTCGACCAGCCTTTCGGTATCGTCATGAGCGGCATCGGGGTGATCGCGCTCGCCGGCATCGTGGTCTCGAACAACATCGTGCTCATCGACACCTACAACGAGCTCAGAGGGCGCGGCCTCGAGCCGGTCGAGGCGATCCTGCGGACCGGCGCACAGCGGCTCCGCCCGGTGCTGCTCACGACCTTCAACGGCGTGCTCGGCCTCTTGCCGCTCGTCTTCAAGCTCAACGTCGACGTGATCGGCCGGCGGATCACGGTCGGCGGGCCTTCGGCCGACTGGTGGCAGCAGCTCTCGCTCGCGATCGCCTGGGGGCTCACCTTCGCCACGCTGATCACCCTCGTCCTGACGCCGTGCCTGCTCCTGGTCGGCGCCCGGGTGGGCGATCGGTGGCGGGGCCGGCGGCCGACCGCCGAGCCCGCCGAGCCGGCGGTGCTCCGCCTGCCGCGCGCGGCCGAGTGAGCGACCGCTGCCCCTTCCTCCTCTCGGCCCGGCGAATCCGCGCGATCTTCCGCCGCCACGCTTATCTTCTGCTGGCGTCCTGGCCGAGGGTGCTCGAGCTCGTCTACTGGCCCGCGGTGCAGATGCTGCTCTGGGGTTACCTCACTCTGTTCCTCGAGCGCGAGAGCGGGCTCGTGGCCCGCACCGGCGGACTCTTCCTGTCGGCCGTGCTGCTCTGGGACACGCTCTTCCGTGGCCAGCTCGGGGTCGCGATCTGTTTTCTCGAAGAGATGTACGCCCGGCATCTCGGGCATCTGTTCGTGAGCCCGTTGCGGCCCTGGGAGCTCGTGGCCGCGGTCTTCGGGATCAGCCTCGTGCGGGTGCTGATCGGCGTCGGCGGGGCGGCCCTTCTGGCCGTGCCGATCTTCGGCTTCTCGCTGCCGCACGCGCTCGGCTGGGCGCTGCTGCCCTTCTTCGCGGTCCTGCTCGCCTTCGGCTGGGCGATCGGTCTCGTCATCGTAGGCCTCGTGCTGCGGCTCGGGCTCGCCGCCGAGAACCTCGCCTGGGGTGCCATCTTCCTGATCCAGCCGATCAGCGGGGTCTATTATCC
>DAIOUO010000353.1:0-3668 GCA_036759485.1 Geminicoccaceae bacterium
CGACCGCCGCGGCCGGCCGGCGCCCGCGACCGTGGCCAAAGGGGGGCGCCGCGGCGCGGAAGGGGTGCCGGTCGATCCCTACCGGGCCACGCCCGAGGACGCGCTCCTGGTCGCCCGGCGGGAGGTCAAGGCCTGGCGGCTGCGCCAGCTGCTCGGCAGCCGGCGCATCGAGGGGCTCGATCCGCTCGCCGAATGGCTCGTGCTCGCCTGGGACGCCTTCGCCGCCCCCCGCTTCCCCTTCGACGAGGCGCTGCAGCTCGCGCGCGTGGCGGGGGTGGAGCTCGAGAGCGAGGTCGTGGGCGAGATCGCGGAGAAGAAGGGCGACGAGATCGTCCTCTGGGACAGCACGACGCGCATGGCCAAGCACGCGCTCGGCCCGGCGGACGGCTCGCGGAGCTGGCTCGACCCGATCCACCACGCCGCGGCGCGGGCCCGCACCGCCACCGCCGAGGCGGCGGTGGAGCTGCTGCGCGAGGCGGGCGTACTGCAGGAGCCGGCGTTTCTGGCCACACTCGCGGCGCTGCTCGAGGTGCTGCCGGTCGGCCGCACCTTCACCGGCATCGAGCCCACGGCCGGCGTGGCGGCGCACGCCGCCGATTTCGACGCGCTCGAGAAGCTGCGGCGCACCGCGCTCGCCGACACGGTGGCGAGGCCGCGCCAGCTCGAGCTCTTCGCCGCGGAAGCGGCCTGAGGCCGCCTTGCTGCTCGCCGATCGCGCCTGGCCCGCCGCCTACACCCCCGAAGCGGGCGATCTCGTGCGCCTGTTCTGGCAGCCGGCACTCGCCTGTGCCGTGCGCTACGACCGGGCCACGGGCTACTTCTCGGCCCGGGCACTCACGCTCGCCGCGCGCGGGCTCGAGGGGCTGTTGCGCAACGGCGGGCGGATGCGGCTCCTCGTCGGCTGCACCCTGGATCGGCCGGAGGTCGAGGCGATTTTGCGCGGGCGCGCGCTGCGCGAGGTGGTCGAGGCGCGGCTGCTCGCGGCGCCGCTCGCCCCGGCCGATGCGGACGAGGAGGCGGCGCTCGAGCTCCTCGCCTGGATGGTGGCGCGCGAAACCCTCGAGGTGAAGGTCGTCGTGCCCTGCGACGCCGCCCGTCGGCCGCTTCCCGGCACCGAGATTTTCCACGCCAAGTTCGGCATCCTCGAGGACAAGACCGGCGACCGGCTCGGCTTCAACGGCTCGATCAACGAGACGGTGGAGGGCTGGCGGGGCCATTTCGAATCCTTCCACGTCTTCACCTCCTGGGGTCCCGGTCGCCCCCATCTGGAGCACGACGAGCGGCGCTTTGCCGAGCTCTGGGAGGATCGGGCGCGTTCGGCGCTCACGCTCGAGCTGCCCGAAGCGGTGCAGGCCGGGCTCTTGTGCTTCGCCCCGGCGACGGGCGCCCTGCCGCGCCGCCTGGTCGAGCCGGAGCCCTCCATGCCGGCGGCGGGCGTCGCCGCGCAATCGGCCGCCGCGCCCGTCGGCTGCCGCGAGGAAGCGGCGATCTACGCGGGAGGACCAGCGGTGAGCGGGGAAGTCGAGCGGGCCCGGGCGCGCGATCTCGTCTGGTCCTACATCGCGCACGCACCCACGATGCCGGGCGGCGAATGGCTCGGCGTCGCGACGTCGGTCGTGACCCCCTGGCCGCACCAGATCCGCGCCTTTCGGCGGATGTGGGAGGGCTGGCCGCCGCGCCTTCTGATCGCCGACGAGGTGGGGCTCGGCAAGACGATCCAGGCCGGCATGATCCTGCGCCAGGCCTGGCTCTCGGGTCGGGCCAAACGCATCCTCGTGATGGCACCCTCGGCCGTGCTGCGGCAGTGGCAGCTCGAGCTCAGGGAGAAGTTCGTCCTCTCCTGGCCGATCTACGACGGCGACAAGCTCGTCTACCCGCCCGGCCCCGGGATCGCCCGGCGCGAGCGGAAGGTGGGGCGCGACGCGTGGCACCGCGAGCCCTGCCTGCTCGTCTCCTCGCATCTGATCCGCAGGCGGGAGCGGGCGCGCGAGCTCCTTTCGGCCCAGCCTTTCGATCTCGTGGTGGTCGACGAGGCGCACCACGCCCGCCGCCGAGGGGCGGGCGGTCCGATGGAGGAAGGGCCGAACCGGCTCTTGGAGCTTTTGCGCGCGCTCGCGCCGAAGACCCCGGGTCTCGTGCTGTTGACCGCGACGCCGATGCAGATCCACCCCGTCGAGGTGTTCGATCTGTTGGCCCTCCTGGGTCTGCCGCCCGA
This sequence comes from Geminicoccaceae bacterium, assembly GCA_036759485.1. GTDB lineage: Bacteria > Pseudomonadota > Alphaproteobacteria > Geminicoccales > Geminicoccaceae > JANXAZ01. Next base: position 2,216 of record DAIOUO010000353.1, read on the forward strand.
ATGCGACGCCGCTTCCTTCGAGGCCTATTATCGGGCGCTTTGCGAGCCCGTGCTCGGCAACGAAGCGCTCGAGCGCACGGCAGGGCTGTTCCGTGCGTTCGAGCGGGCCTTCGGCCCGCTCGAGGAGGCGGAAGCGGCCCGGACGGTGCAGCGGGCGGGTCTTTCCTGCGGTCCGATCGCTCTGCGCAAGGTGTTGCGGGCGCTGCGCGATACCGCTTCGACGCCGCGCCGGATGCTGAACGAGGGCGAACGCCGGGCGGCGCGGGCGATCCTTGCCGCGGGCGGCCCCGTGGGGCGCCTCGTGAGCCGCAACACCCGCGCGCTCCTGCGCGCCTACCGGCGCGCCGGCAAGCTCGCGCAGACCATCGCCGAACGGAAGGTCGAGGACCGCTTCGTCGAGCTCGCGCCGGCCGAACGTGCGGTCTACGAGGCGGTCGAGACCTACATCAAAGAGGTCTGGGACCGGGTGAAGGGGCCGGAGCGGACGGCGGTCGGCTTCGTGCTCACGATCTACCGCCGCCGGCTCGCCTCGAGCTTCGCGGCCCTCGCCCAGACGCTCGCCCAGCGGCTGCGTGGCGTCGTCCGGCTCGCCGAGGAGGACCGAGCGGAGGCGGAAGAGGAGGAGTTCGAGCCCGAAGATCTCGATGGGGTCGAGCGCGAAGCGGCGCTGTTCGAGGAGCGCGCGGCGATCGAGCGGTTGCTCGGCCAGATCCGGGCGCTCTCGGGCGAGAGCAAGGCCGAGCGGCTCGTCGATCTGCTCGAGGAGCTCGCGCCGCTGGGCCAGGTCATGGTTTTCACCCAGTACACCGACACGCTCGACTTTCTCCGCGAGGTCGTGATCCGCAGGGTCGAGGGCGGCGTGCTCTGCTTCTCCGGACGCGGCGGCGAAATCCGCGGAGCGGACGGTCGCTGGCGTGGCATCGACCGCGACCGGGTCAAGGCCTTGTTCGCCGAAGGAAGCGCGCGGGTGCTCCTGTGCACCGACGCGGCGGCGGAGGGCCTCAACTTCCAATTCTGCGGGGCACTGGTCAATTACGACCTCCCCTGGAACCCGATGAAGGTCGAGCAGCGGATCGGTCGCATCGATCGGCTGGGCCAGCGCCACGAGACGATCCGCATCGCCAACCTGTTCGTGGCCGACACGGTCGAGACCGAGGTCTACTTGGCACTGCGCGAGCGGGTGCGGCTGTTCGAGGGCGTGGTCGGGCCGTTGCAGCCGATCCTCGCGCGGCTGCCGAAGCGGCTCGAGGAGGCGGCGCTCGCCGGACCCGAGGCGGCGCGCGAGCTCGTCGCGACAATCCGGCGCGAGGCGGCCGAGCTCGAACAGGCGGCGGTCGACCCCTTGGCCTCGCTCGAAGGCGCGATCGAGGAGGAGCCGCTCCCGCGCGCTCCCTACGACCTCGCCGACCTCGCCCGGCTGCTCGCACGGCCCGATCTCCTGCCGTCGGGCTTC
>DAIOUO010000354.1:0-3667 GCA_036759485.1 Geminicoccaceae bacterium
GTCTACGCGGTCGACGGTGCCGCCACGGTGACGGCCGTCGCGGCCGGCGACGGCCGGCGGCTCTGGAGCTGGCGGCCGCGCGAGGCCCGGCTCGACGATCGGGTCTCGGGCGGTGCCGTGGGCTTCGCGGGCGGCATCCTGTTCGCGACCCTGGCGCACGGCGAGGTCGCGGCGCTGCCGGCGGGCGGTGGCGATCCGATCTGGAAGGTCGCGCTGCGCGCCCCGCTGCGCTCCGCACCCACGATCGCCCGCGGCCTCGTGCTCGTGCGGACCGCCGACAACCAGCTCCTGGCGCTCGACGCCGCGACCGGCCCGCTCCGCTGGCGTCACGCCGGCACGATCGAGACCGCGGCACTCCTGGGCGGCGCGCCGCCGGCCGTAGCGGCCGGCATCGTCGTCGTCGCCTACGCCTCGGGCGAAGTGGTCGCCCTCGCTCTCGACACCGGCCGGCCGCTCTGGAGCGAGATCGTCGCCCGACCGCGTCGGACGCTCGCGCTCGGCACCATCCTGGATATCACCGGTGCGCCCGTGATCGACCGCGACCGGGTGATCGTCGCCGGCAACGGCGGCGAGGTCGCGGCTCTCGACCTGCGCACCGGCGAGCGGATCTGGGAGCTACCGGTCGGCTCGGCCGAAACCCCCTGGGTCGCGGGCGAGTTCGTCTTCCTGCTCTCCGACCAGGGCGAGCTCCTCTGCCTCTTGCGCCAGGGCGGCCGGGTGCGCTGGGTGAGTCGCCTCGAGACCCGCAGCGGCACCGGCGAAGGACGCGAGCCCGTGGTGTGGGCGGGGCCCACCCTCGCGGGCGGGCGGCTCTGGTTCGCCGGCTCGACCGGCGAGCTGTTGATCGTCGACCCGGCGAACGGCGAAATCGTCGGCCGCACCCGGATCGGCGCCCGGGCGAGCCAGGCACCGGTCGCCGCCGGCGGTAGCCTCTTCGTGTTGACGGACGCTGCCGAGCTGCTCGCCTTCCGCTAGGCTCGTCCCATGCGCACGGTCGCCATCCTCGGCCGGCCGAACGTCGGCAAGTCGACTCTGTTCAACCGTCTGATCGGGCGGCGCCGCGCGCTCGTCCACGATCTCCCGGGAGTGACCCGCGACCGGATCGAGGGCCGGGCGCGATTGCGCGACCTCGAGTTCCGCGTGCTCGACACGGCCGGCCTCGAGCCCGGTGCGGAGGAGGGGCTCGCCCCCCGCCTCCTCGCCCTCACCCTCGAGGGCCTGGCCGAGGCCGATGTCGGCCTCCTCGTGATCGACGCCCGCACGGGCCTGACCGAGCTCGACCGGGCGGTGGCCGAGCTCCTGCGCCGCTCCGGCAAGCCGATCCTGCTGGTTGCCAACAAATGCGAGGGCCGGGCCGCCGAGGCCGGTCTCGCCGAGGCCTTCGAGCTGGGCCTCGGCGAGCCGATCGCGGTCTCGGCCGAGCACGGTCTCGGCATGGCCGACCTCGCCGACGCGCTCCGCCCCTTCCTCGCCGAAGCCGCCCCCGAGCCCGCGGCCGAGAGCGAGGGCGAGGTCGCATCGGCGTCGGCCCCGCCGGCCGAGCCGGCGGCCCCGGGCTCCGCCGAGCCGGGGGCCGAGGCGGCGTCGCAGGGCGAGGCGGCCGCTGCCGCCCCGCCCGGACCCGAGCGGCCGCTTCGCCTGGCCGTGGTGGGTCGACCCAATGTCGGCAAATCCTCGCTGATCAACGCGCTCCTGCGCTCCGATCGGCTGCTGACCGGTCCCGAGCCGGGCCTCACCCGGGATGCCGTGCGGATCGCCTGGCGTTGGCGGGACCGCGAGGTCGAGCTCGTCGACACCGCCGGTCTGCGCCGCAAGGCGCGGATCCAGGCCCCGCTCGAGCGGATCTCGGCTTCGGCCTCGGTACGCGCCATCCGCGAGGCCGACGTGGTGCTGCTCCTCCTGGACGCCGAGCGACCGCTCGAGCATCAAGACACGACGATCGCGGATCTCGCGGTCGAGGAAGGCAAGGCGCTCGTCGTCGCGATCAACAAATGGGATCTGGTCGAGCGGCCGCAGGCGCTCTCGGCCGAGCTGAAGGCGCGGATCGCCGAGCGGCTCGACGCGGTCAAGGGCGTGACCGTGCTGCCGGTCTCGGCCCGCACGGGCTACAATCTCGACAAGCTCCTGCCCGCCGTGGTGCGCGCTTTCGAGCGCTGGTCGACCCGGGTGCCCACGGCCCGACTCAATCGCTGGCTGCAGGCGGCGATCCAGGCCCACCCGCCGCCGATGGTCGACAAGAAGCGGGTCAAGCTCCGCTACGCCACCCAGCCGAGCACCCGCCCGCCGACCTTCGCGCTGTTCGGCAACGCCCCGGCCGAACGCTTGCCGAAGAGCTATCTGCGCTATCTCGCCAACGGCCTGCGCGAGACCTTCGACCTCGAGGGCACGGTGCTCCGGCTGCACGTCCGCTCGAGCGAGAACCCCTACGAGGGCGAGAGCTGAAGCCGCACCCGCTCGCCGTGCCGGGTCGAGCGCGGGTCGAGCAGCTCGCAGAGCGAAGCCGCATAGGCCCGCGGATCCGGCTGGGCACCCGGCGGCTCGCCCGGGAAGGCGCGGGCGCGGAGCCGCGTCGCCATGGGCCCGGGTTCGGCCACCACGATCCGGATCGAGGATCGCTCGAGCTCGTCGGCCCAGGCGAGCGCCATCGCCTCGAGCGCCGCCTTGGCGGCGGCGTAAGGAGCCCAGTAGGCGCGCGGCTCGCTCGCTATCGCATCGCCCACTGCCACGACCCGGGCATCCGGGGCGGCCCGCAGCAAGGGCTCGAGCGAGCGGGCCAGGCGATGGAGGGCGAGCGGCCCGCCGCGGAAGAGCCGCTCGACCTCGGCCGGGTCCTGGTGCGCGAGCGGGCCGAGCGTGCCGAGCTCGCCCGCCGTCAGCACGAGCCCGTCGAGTCGGCCGAAGCGGGCGAAGAGCGAGGCGCCGAGCCGATCGATCGCCTCGCCGTCGAGCAGGTCGAGGGTGACGAGCGTGGCCTCGCCGCCCGCCTCGCGGATCGCGTCGTCGAGCTCCTCGAGGGCACCCCGGGTGCGGCCGAGGGCCACGACCCTGGCCCCCCGCCGCGCCGCCTCGAGGGCCACCGCCCGGCCGAGCCCGCGGCTCGCGCCCGCGACGAGCAGGATCCGACCCGAAAGCGGCCCGCCCCTCACCGGCCCGCTTCCTCGAGCAGCACCGACATCTGCGCCCCGGTCTCGCCCTGGTCGTGGTCGACGAGCCGGGTCGGGTAGTCGCCCGTGAAGCAGGCGTCGCAGAAGCTGCGCGCCTCGCCCTCGCGGCCCGGCGCCCCGACCGCCCGGTAGAGCCCGTCGATCGACAGGAAGGCGAGGCTGTCGACGCCGATGATCCGCGCCATGTCCTCGATCGAATGCCGGGCGGCCAGGAGCTTGGCCCGCTCGGGGGTGTCGACGCCGTAGAAGCAGGAGTGGGTCGTGGGCGGGCTCGCGATCCGCATGTGGACCTCGCGCGCCCCGGCGTTGCGGACCATCGCCACGATCTTGGTCGAGGTCGTGCCGCGCACGATGCTGTCGTCGACCAGCACGACCCGCTTGCCGCCGAGGGTCGCCGGATTGGCGTTGTGCTTGAGCTTGACGCCGAGATGCCGGATCGAGTCGGTGGGCTCGATGAAGGTCCGACCGACATAGTGGTTGCGGACGATGCCGAGCTCGAAGGG
>DAIOUO010000355.1:0-3661 GCA_036759485.1 Geminicoccaceae bacterium
GGCGATGGCCGAGCTCGAGGCGCTCGTCCAGCGGCTCGAGCGCGGCCAGCTCGACCTCGAGGCTTCGATCGCGGCCTACGAGCGCGGCACCGCGCTTCGGCGGCACTGCGCCCAGAAGCTCGCGGAGGCGGAGCTCCGCGTCGAGAAGATCGGGCTCGACCGCGAGGGCAATCCCGTGACCCTCGAGCCCTTCGCCGAGCGGTCGTGAGCGCGGCCGAGGCGGCACGGCTCCTGGCCGAGCACGGCCGCCTGGTGGAGGCCGAGCTCGAGGCGCTCCTCGCCGGGCTCGAGGGGCCGCAGAGCCTCGCCGGCGAACGCCGGCTGGTGGCCGCCATGCGCCATGCCGCGCTCGGCGGCGGCAAGCGGCTTCGGCCTTTTCTCGTGCGAGCGGCGGCGGCGCTCGGGCCGGCCGAGCCCGGTGCGGTGCTGCGGGTGGGTGCCGCGATCGAGCTGGTGCACGCCTACTCGCTGGTCCACGACGATCTGCCGGCCATGGACGATTCGCCGACCCGACGCGGTCGGCCCTCCTGCCACGTGGCGTTCGACGAGGCGACCGCGATCCTGACGGGCGACGCGCTCCAGGCGCTCGCCTTCGAGGCGCTCGCGCGGCCCGATTGGCCGGCCGACGCGGCGCTTCGGGCGGAACTGGTGGCCGGGCTCGCCCGCGCCGCGGGTGCCCTCGGCATGTGCGGCGGCCAGGCGCTCGACCTGGCGGCCGAGGGGGCGACCCTCGAGGAGGCCGCTATCGTCCGGCTGCAGGCGCTCAAGACCGGGGCGCTCATCGTCTTCGCGTGCGAGGCCGGAGCACGGCTCGCCGGTCTCGCGGCGGAGGCGCGAGCGAGCGTGGCGGCCTTCGGCCGCGAGCTCGGGCTCGCTTTCCAGATCAAGGACGATCTGTTGGACGCCACGGGCTCGGCGGCTCTCCTCGGCAAGCCGGCCGGGGCCGATGCCGCCCGCGGCAAGGCGACCTACGTGCGGCTCCTCGGCGAGGAGGGGGCCCGGGCGCGGCTCGCCGAGGTCCGTGCCCGGGCGTCCGGCCTGCTTGACAGGCTGGGCCCCGAGGCGCTCCTCCTGAGGGCTACGCTCGACCTCGTGGTCGAGCGCCGGAGCTAGGCCCGGGGACGCCCGAGCGGATGATCGCCACACCTCTCCTCGACCGGATCCGCGACCCGCGCGATCTGCGGCAATTGCCGCGTGACCGCCTGGTCGATCTCGCCGCCGAGCTGCGCGCGGAGACGATCGACGCGGTCTCGGTCACGGGTGGGCATCTCGGGGCCGGGCTCGGCGTGGTCGAGCTCACGATCGCCGTGCACTACGTGTTCGACACGCCGCACGACCGGCTGATCTGGGACGTCGGCCACCAGGCCTACCCGCACAAGATCCTGACCGGCCGGCGCGATCGGATCCGCACGCTGCGCCAGCCGGGCGGCCTCTCGGGCTTCACCCGGCGGAGCGAGAGCGTCTACGACCCGTTCGGGGCGGCGCACAGCTCGACCTCGATCTCGGCCGGGCTCGGCATGGCGGTCGCCGCCCGGCTCGAGGGGATCGAGCGCCGGGTGATCTGCGTGATCGGCGACGGGGCGATGAGCGCCGGCATGGCCTTCGAGGCGATGAACAATGCCGGCGCGCTCAAGGAGCGGATCATCGTCATCCTCAACGACAACGACATGTCGATCGCCCCACCGGTGGGCGCGGTCTCGAACTACCTCTCCCGGCTCGTGAGCTCGCACACCTATCGGGGCATGCGGCACGTCGCCAAGCAGCTCACCAAGGCGCTGCCGCGACCTCTGGCCCAGGTCGCGGCCCGGGCCGAGGAGTTCGCCCGCGGCATCGCCACCGGTGGCACGCTGTTCGAAGAGCTGGGCTTCTATTACGTGGGCCCGCTCGACGGCCACGATCTCGATCACCTCCTACCGGTGCTCGAGAACGTGCGGGACGACCCGACGCTCGGGCCCGTGATCGTCCACGTCGTGACCCAGAAGGGCAAGGGCTACCCGCCCGCCGAATCGGCCGCCGACAAATATCACGGGGTCGGGAAGTTCGATCCGGTCACCGGCGCCCTGGCCAAGGGCAAACCCGGGCCGCCCTCTTATACCGCGGTCTTCGCCAAGGGCCTGATCGCCGAGGCCGAGCGGGACGATCGGATCGTCGCGATCACCGCGGCGATGCCGTCCGGGACCGGGCTCGACAGGTTCGCCGAGCGGTTCCCCGACCGTTGCTTCGACGTCGGGATCGCCGAGCAGCACGCCGTGACCTTCGCCGCCGGCCTGGCGGCCGAGGGCATGAGACCGTTCTGCGCGATCTATTCGACCTTCCTGCAGCGCGCCTTCGACCAGGTGGTGCACGACGTCGCGATCCAGAAGCTGCCGGTGCGCTTCGCGATCGATCGGGCCGGGCTCGTGGGCGCCGACGGGGCGACGCATGCCGGCTCCTTCGACCTCGCCTATCTGGGCTGCCTGCCCGGCATGGTGATCATGGCCGCGGCCGACGAGCTCGAGCTCCTCCACATGGTGGCCACCGCCGCGGCCTACGACGAAGGACCGATCGCCTTCCGCTACCCGCGCGGCGAAGGCCTCGGCCTGCCGCTGCCCGAGCGCGGCACGCCCTTGCCGATCGGCAAGGGCCGGATCCTGCGCGAGGGGAGCCATCTCGCGATCCTCTGCCTCGGCGCGCGGCTCGCCGCCTGTCTCGAGGCGGCGGAGGAGCTCACCGCCCGCGGCTTCGCCCCGACCGTGGCGGATGCGCGCTTCGCCAAGCCGCTCGACCGGGCGCTGATCCTCCGCCTCGCCCGCGAGCATCCGGCCCTGATCACGATCGAGGAGGGCTCGATCGGCGGGTTCGGGAGCCAGGTCCAGCAGTTCCTGCTCGAGGAGGGTGCGCTCGACACCGGCCGGCTCAAGCTGCGCTCGATGGTCCTGCCCGACCGGTTCATCGACCACGGCACGCCCGCCGGCCAGTACGCCGAGGCCGGGCTCGACGCACGGGCGATCGTCAAGAAGGCGCTCGATCTCGTCGACCCCGAGCGGGCGGAGCGTCGCGCCGCCAGGCCCCAGCCCGCGCCGGGGTGAGCGGAGCCGGCTCCCGCAAGCTGCGGCTCGATCAGCTCCTGGTCGCCCGCGGCCTCGCCGAGAACCGGGCCCGGGCGCAGGCGCTCGTGATGGCGGGCCGCGTGCGCTCGGGCGATGCGGTGCTCGACAAGCCGGGCAGGCTCGTCCCGCCCGACCTGCCGCTCGCGGTCGAAGGTGGTGCGGAGCCCGAATGGGCCTCGCGCGGCGCCCTCAAGCTGTCGGCCGCCCTCGAGGCCTTCGCGATCGACCCGGCGGGCCGGGTGGCACTCGACATCGGTGCTTCGACCGGCGGGTTCACCGACGTGCTCTTGCGGCGCGGGGCGAAGCGGGTCTACGCGGTCGATGTCGGCCGCGGCCAGCTCCTGTGGCGGCTGCGGACCGATCCGCGCGTGGTGGTGCTCGAGGGCGTGAACGCCCGCTACCTGACGCGCGAGCAGGTGCCCGAGCCCGTCGAGCTCGTCACCTGCGATGCGAGCTTCGTCTCCTTGAAGCTCGTGCTGCCGCCGGCCTTGGCCCTCACCGCTCCGGGGGCCTTCTGTGTGGCGCTGATCAAACCGCAGTTCGAAGCCGGGCGGGAGGCGGTGGGAAAGGGG
>DAIOUO010000356.1:0-3644 GCA_036759485.1 Geminicoccaceae bacterium
CCGTCATGCTGCTCGCCCGGGCGGGCTTCACCGTTGTCGCCGCGACCGGACGGCCGGGCCTCGAGAAGCGCCTCGAGGAGCTCGGTGCCAGCGCCGTGATCGACCGTCGCGAGGTCGCCGAGAGCGGCAAGGGACCGCTCGCCTCCGCGCGCTGGGCAGGGACGGTCGACACGGTGGGCGGTGCGGTGCTCGCCGGGCTCCTCAAGGCGGTCCGCTATCGCGGAGTGGTGGCGGCCTGCGGCAATGCCGGAGGCGCCGAGCTGCACACCACGGTCTTCCCCTTCATCCTGCGCGGCGTGCGGCTGATCGGCATCGAATCGAGCGTGACGCCGATGCCGGAGCGCGAGGCCGCCTGGGCCCGGCTCGCCCGCGACCTCGACCCGGCCCGGCTCGACGCGCTCACCTCGGTGATCGACCTCGCGGAGGTGCCGGCGGTCGCCCCGCGCTTCCTCGAGGGCAAGGTCGAGGGCCGGATCGTCGTGCGGGTCGACCCGACCGCGTGACGGCCGGACCGCGGCCGGCGCGCCGCGTGCTCGCCTCGTCGGATCGACGGTTGCGGACGCGCCCGACCTTGCTGTAGACCTCTGGCGGCGCGACGGCCCGGCCGGCGCCGCCCGGGTGTCGTGTGTCCGCGCTCCGACCGATCGCCGGCCGAAGGGGTCCGGCGGCCGGCAGGCTGGATGGCCACCCGCGAGGAAGCCTGGTCGGGGCGTACGAGCGCCGCTCTCCGGAACCGTGCATGGCCACCTTCGATATCGACATCGCCTACGTCGAGAAGCTCGCCGAGCTGCTGCAACGCACCGGTCTCACCGAGATCGAGATCGGCCAGGGCGACGCCCGCATCCGCGTCGTCCGCCAGATCCAGCAGAGCGTCGACGTCCACACGGTCGCCCTGCCGGCGCCCGCACCGGCCGCCGCGCCGCTGCCGCCCGCTCCGACCGCCGAGCCGCAGCCGGCCGAGCTCAACCATCCGGGCCTCGTCACCTCGCCCATGGTCGGCACGGCCTATCTCGCCCCCGAGCCGGGCGCCGCGCCGTTCGTCACCATCGGCCAGGAGGTGCGCGAGGGCGCCACCCTCCTGATCATCGAGGCCATGAAGGTGATGAACTCGATCCGCGCGCCGAGGAGCGGGCGGGTGACTCGGATCTTCGTCGACAACGCCACCCCCGTGGAGTTCGGCGAGCCCCTCATGATCGTCGAGTGAGCGCCTTGTTCCGCAAGGTCCTGATCGCCAACCGAGGCGAGATCGCGCTGCGCATCCTGCGTGCCTGTCGCGAGCTCGGCATCGCCACGGTGGCGGTCCATTCGACCGCCGACGCCACCGCCATGCACGTCCGGCTGGCCGACGAGAGCGTGTGCATCGGCCCGCCTCCGGCTTCCGAATCCTACCTGAACGCACTCTCGATCCTGGCCGCCGCCGAGATCACCGGCGCCGAAGCGATCCATCCGGGCTACGGCTTCCTCGCCGAGAACGCCGACTTCGCCCAGATGGTGATCGAGCACGGCTTCACCTTCATCGGCCCCTCGCCCGAGCATCTGCGGGTGATGGGCGACAAGATCCGCGCCAAGCGCACCGCGACCGAGCTCGGCCTGCCCGTGGTGCCCGGCACCGAGGAAGCGGTGGCTTCCGAGGTGGAGGCGCTCGAGGCCGCCGAGCGCATCGGCTATCCGTTGCTCATCAAGGCGGTGGCGGGCGGCGGCGGCCGCGGCATGACCGTGGTGCAGAATCGCTCCCAGCTCGAGGAGGCGCTCAAGCTCGCCCGCCGGGAGGCCAAGCTCGGCTTCGGCGACGACCGGGTCTATCTCGAGCGCTATCTCGACCGGCCGCGGCACATCGAGATCCAGGTGCTGGGCGATCATCACGGCAACCTGATCCATCTGGGCGAGCGCGACTGCACCCTCCAGCGCCGGCACCAGAAAGTAGTCGAGGAGGCCCCCTCCCCCGTGCTCTCGGCCCGCGACCGGGCGGAGATCGGCGAGCGGGTCGTGCGCGCCCTCCAGAAGCTCGGCTACACGAACGCCGGCACGGTCGAGTTCCTCTGGCAGGACGGTCGGTTCTACTTCATCGAGATGAACACCCGCCTACAGGTCGAGCATCCGGTGAGCGAGCTCGTCACGGGCGTCGACATCGTCCGCGAGCAGATCCGGATTGCGGCCGGCGAGCGGCTGCGCCTGCGGCAGGACCAGATCCGCATCCAGGGCCACGCGATCGAGGTCCGCGTCACCGCCGAGGACCCCAAGACACTGACGCCCGCCCCGGGGCGGGTGAGCGCCTACCATCCGCCGGGCGGACCGGGTGTGCGGGTCGATTCGGCACTCTACGCCGGCTACACCGTGCCGCCCAACTACGACAGCTTGATCGCCAAGCTCGTGGTCCACGACGTCGACCGCGCCCAGGCGATCCGGCGGCTCGAGCGGGCGCTCGCCGAGTACGTGATCGACGGCATGGCGACCAACCTGCCGCTTCTGCGAGCGCTCTTCGCCACCGAGGAGGTGCGCGCCGGGCGCTACGACACCCGTTGGCTCGGCCAGTTCCTACAGGGCTGGCGCGGCTGAGGGTGCGAGCCGAGGCGGGCGGGGCGCGCCGATGCTGGTCCTGACCCCGCACCGGCTCCTGCGCTGCTACGCGGTCGGCCGCTTCCCGATGGCCGACGGCCGGCACGACCCGACCGTCTATCTGGTCGACCCCGAGATGCGCGGCATCCTGCCGCTCGACGGGCTACACGTGCCGCGCAGCCTCAAGCGGACGATCCGTCGGGGGATCTTCGAGCTCACCGCCGACCGTGACTTCCGGGCGGTGATCGAGGCCTGCGCCGAGGCCACCCCGGCACGCCCCACGACCTGGCTCAACGACGATCTGATCGAGCTCTACATCGCCCTCGCGCGGATGGGCCACGCCCACAGCATCGAGGTCTGGCGCGAGGGCCGGCTCGTGGGCGGTCTCTACGGCGTCGCCCTCGGTGCCGCCTTCTTCGGGGAGAGCATGTTCTCGCGTGCCCCCGATGCCAGCAAGGTGGCGCTCGTCGAGCTCGTGGCCCGGCTCCGGGCGGGCGGCTTCACCCTGCTCGACACCCAGTTCGTCACCGACCATCTCCGCCGCTTCGGCGCGGTCGAGATCCCGCGCGCCGCCTATCTCGCCCGGCTCAAGGCGGCGATCGCCCGGCCGGCCACCTTCCCGGACGATCCTCAGGGGTTCGCCCTGGGGCTCGTGGGTGCGGGCGGGACCGCTGCTTCGGGCTCGCGGCAGTCCAACAGCCAGAGATCGTAGATCGGGTGCTCGAGGGCCGAGAGCCCGGGGCTCGAGGCGAACATCCAACCGCTGAAGATCGGTCGCACCGAGCCGCCGTCGCGGCCCGCTTCGCGGATCTCGAGGAACGCCGCCCGCTCGGGCGGGTCGATCGGTGGTGCCACGAGGCAGGCGCGCGGCGTCACCACGAGCGTGCCGAAGCGGGTCTCGCCGCCGACCGGTGCCTCGAGCGTGGTAACCCGCGCCGTGACCTTGTCGAGCCCGCGCAGCACCGCCACCCTGTGCGGCTCGCTCGGTCGCCCGGTCACGGGCCCGCCCGCGAGCAGGAGGGCGAGCGCGAGCGCGCTCCCGCTCGCCCCTCTCGCGACCCTGCCCCTCACGGCCCGGACCCCTTGGC
>DAIOUO010000357.1:0-3643 GCA_036759485.1 Geminicoccaceae bacterium
GGACGGCATCGCCCGGAGGCTCGCCGAGCTGCGCGAGCGGCGCGAGCGGCGGCACCTCGAGCAGCGGGCCCGGCGGGGCGAGGCCGCGGCTCGGGCGCGCGCCGCCTTCCTCGCGACCATGAGCCACGAGATGCGCGAGCCGTTGAACGGCGTGCTCGGTATGGCGCGGCTGTTGCGCGAGACCCCGCTCGAGGCCGAGCAGGCGGCCCACGTCGACGCCATCCTCGAGGCCGGCGAGGCGCTCTTGACCCTCGTCAACGACATCCTCGACCTCTCGCGGATCGACGCCGGTCGGCTCGAACTGGCGCCCGTCGATCTCGCGCCGCGGCCGTTCCTCGAGCGGGTCGTGGGCCTGGTCGAGCCGCGTGCCCGGGCCAAGGGTCTGGCGGTCGAGCTCCTGGTCGAGCCCGAGGTGCCCGAGCTCGTGCGGGCCGATCCGGCGCGGCTGCGGCAGGTCCTCCTCAACCTCCTCGGCAACGCGGTCAAGTTCACCGAACGCGGCCGGATCCGCCTGCACCTCGCGAGCCGGCCGCGGCCGACCGGCGGTGTCCTGCTCGCCTTCGCGCTCTCCGATACCGGCATCGGCATCGCAGAAGAGGAGCTCGCCCGACTGTTCCGCCCCTGGGCGCAAGCCGGCCCCGCCACCGGCCGACTCTACGGCGGCAGCGGGCTCGGCCTGGTCGTGGCTCGCCGGATCGTCGAGGCGATGGGCGGCATGCTGGGATGCACGAGTCGGCCCGGGATCGGCACGACCTTCTCCCTCCTCCTGCCCGCCACGCCGATCGAGGGCGAGGGCCGCGGGATCGGCGCTCGCGGGGCTCCGGCGCTCGCCGGTGCCCAGCTCCTCGTGGCCGACCCCGCCGAGCGCAGCCGCAACCAGATCCGGGCCCTGGCCGCGCTCTGGGGCATGACGGTGCGGACCGCGGCCAGTGGCCGCGAGGCGCTCGCGCTGGCCGCCGAGGCGGCCGACCGCGGCGCTCCCTTCGAGCTCGCGATCCTGGCCGGCCGGCTCGCCGACCCCGACCCCGTAGCGATCGCCGAGCGCCTGCGCGCCGACCCGCGCCAGGCCGGCGTCCGCCTCGTGTTGCTCGCGCCTTTGGGGCTGCGCGGCGACGCCCGGCGTGCCGAGGCGGCCGGCTTCGCCGCCTACCTCGCCGAGCCGGTCACGGCCGAGACCCTGATGGCCTGCCTGCGCACGCTGCGCGCCGGCCCAGGCTCCGGGATCCTCACCCGGCACAGCCTCTCGGAGCGGCGGGGCGGCCCGCTCGCCGTCCTCGTGGTCGACGACAACGCGCTCAATTGCCGCCTCCTGGCGATCCTCCTCGAGCGCGCCGGCCACCGCGTCGTCACCGTGCGCAGCGGGGACGCCGCCCTCGAGCGGCTCGCCGCCGAGCCCTTCGATCTCGTGCTCATGGACATGCAGATGCCGGGAATGGACGGCCTCGAGACCACCCGCCGGATCCGCGCCCTGCCCGATCCGGCGCGGGCCGCGACACCGGTGGTGGCGGTCACCGCGAACGCCATGGCGGGCGACGAGCGGCGCTGCCGCGAATCGGGGATGGACGGCTACCTCACCAAGCCCGTCGACGGGCCGACCCTGCTCGCGACTGTCGAGCGGTACGCCCGGACATCTCGCTAGGAGAGAGTGGGGTTGAAGATCCTCAACCAGAAATGTACATTCGCTGGCGTCGCATCGCGCGACCAAGGAATGCCCAAGCCCTCGCCGAGGCACCAGCGAAGGGAGATCGAGCCATGGCTCGGAGGAGAATCGGGATCGCTGCGGGGCTGGTCGCCGCGGCCCTGGTCGATGCCCGGCCGGCGGCGGGCGCCACCGAGACCGGGACCCTCACGGTCACCGCCACCGTCACGTCGAACTGCGCGCTCTCGGGCGGCACGCTCGCGTTCGGTAACTACGTCTCGGGCCAGACGACCAATCTCGATGTCCAGGGCTCCATCAATTACGTCAACTGCCCGGTCGGGACCCTGATCTTCGAGCTCGACAACGGCGCCAACGCCAACGGCAGCCAGCGGCGCATGAAGTCGGGCAGCAACTATCTCAACTACCAGATCTTCAAGACGAGCGCCCGGAACAGCAACTGGGGCACCGGGGCCGATGCCGTGCAGATCCAGGTCCTGCAGGCGGGCAGCGGCTCGGTGGCGGTCTACGGTCGGATCCCTGCTGGCCAGACCGTGCCGCCGGGCAGCTACAGCGACACCGTCACCATCACCTTGACCTTCTGAGGGGCCCCGCGCCGTGCCTTTGCGGTGGCTCGCCGCTCCGCTCTTCCTCTGCCTCCTCCTGGGCACGGCGGGCGCGCTCGCCGCCACGCTGGGCGTGGCGCCCACCCGGATCGAGCTCGCCCCCGGTCGGCCGGCCGCCGCCTTGACCGTCACCAACAGCGGGGATGCCCCGCTCCTCCTCCAGGTCGAGACCTTCGCTTGGCGAGCGGGCACGGCGACCAGCGAGCTGGAGCCGACCCGAGCGATCGTCGCCGTCCCGCCGATGCTCGAGCTCGCGCCGGGCGAGCGTCAGGTCGTGCGCGTCGCCCGCCGCTCGACCGACACACCGGAGGTCGAGGAGACCTACCGGGTGCTGATCACCGAGGTGCCGCGCGACGATTCGGCGGCGGGTGGTGTGCGCCTCGCGCTGCGGATGAGCCTGCCGGTCTTCGTGACCCCGCCCGGCGCCCGCCCCGAGCCGCGCTGGTCGATCGAGCGCACCGCCCAGGGACAGAGCCTCGTCGTGAGCAATCTCGGCCGGGCGCATCTCCACATCCGCCGCCTCGAGCTGGTCGGCCAGGGCAGGCCGATCCCGCTCGGCGACGGGCCGGTCTACGTGCTGGCCGGCCGCGAGCATCGCTGGCCCTTGGCCGGGGCCCGGCTGGAGGGAGCCCGTGCCCTGTCCGTCCGCGCCGACACCAACCTTGGCGAGCTCGACGTCCCGCTGGCTGCGCGGGGCGGCTAGCCTCGGCGGCGTCGCCGGTCTGCTCGCGGTCTGGTCCGGCCTCCTGGCCGGCGGGCCCGAGCAGGGCCTCGCCCTTCTGAGGGGCGACACGCCCGAGGCCGATGCCCGTCTGCTGCGGTTGCTCGTGGCCGCCCGCCAGGGCGGCACGGTGCTGCCCCTGCCGGAGCGCCGCGAGCCGCCGCCGCGACCGGCCGAGGCGGAACTCGCCGAACTCGCGGTCGAGCCGGCGGCCGCGGGGCCGGTCGCCGCCCCCGAGCCGGCGGCCGAAGAGGCGCCACCGGCGCCCGCACCGGCGGCGGGAGCGCCAGCCGTGGTTCGCCGCCCGACGCCGTCGGCTCCACCCGTCGCTTCGACGCGGGTGGTGCCGCCCACCTTCGAGCCGGGACCGGTCGAGCCGCCGCGCCGGGTGCTGCGCCGCGATCCGCTCGAGCCACCGCTCGGGCCCGACGGTTGGCGGGAGTGGGTGTTCGCCGTCACCCTCAACGGCGAGGAGGTCTCGAAGGGCAGCCTGGTCGCCGAGGAGCCGGGCAGCGGCCGGCTCGCGATCCCGCTGGCCCAGCTCCGCCTCTGGCGGGTGCGGGTCGATCCGGCCCGGGTCGTGACGCTGCAGGGCGAGCCCTTCCTGCCGCTCGAGGCGCTCGGAGCCAGGCGAGTCGCGGTCGATCGCGAGGCCTTGAC
>DAIOUO010000358.1:0-3619 GCA_036759485.1 Geminicoccaceae bacterium
CCCTCCAGGGCGCGCAGGAGGAGGGCGCGGCCGGGGTACGGAGCGGGCCGGTAGCGCCACCAGGCCGCGCCGCCCGTGCGGTAGACCCGGATCATCCGGCGCACCTGCCCGGCCCCGACGCTGGGCGGGAGGTAGCCGGCCTCCTTGGCCACGGCGAGCACCCCCTCCAGCCGCTCGTCCGGCGGGAGGCCGGCGAGCTTCGCGGCCTCGGCTTCCAGGGCTTGGCCGGCCGCGGGCTCGAGCTCGGGCTCCGGCTCCGGGGCGGCGGCCGGTGCGGGCGGCTCCACCGCGGGTGGTCTCGTGCAGGCCGCGAGCAGGGCCGCTGCCAGGACCACCGCCCGGAGGCCCGCGCGGGCGCGCGCGGCCACGGCGGACGGGCGGCGGGATCCGGCCATGGTGGGGTCTCCGGCTCGTGCGGCGGCCGCTACGGGTGCCGCCCGGCGAGGCTCAGGTGCCGACCAGGAGGGGCGCGGTCAAGCGACGCAGCGCCGCGACGACCGAAAGGGCGGTGATCTTGCCGGTGCGCGGGTTCTCGGCACTCGGCACGTTGGCGATCGTCATCTCGAAGGAGGCCTCCTCGGCCTCGACCACGATCCTGTGCGTGTTGCGGGTCACGCTCGGGTCGGCCCAGATCTCGAGCCGGGTCCGGTCGGGGCCGATGCCCGCGAGCGCGAGCGCGGCCGCGACGTTGACGTTGGCCGGGAAGCCCCGGGCACCCTCCCGCGCGGTGCCGGTGAAGACCCGGACCGGCTCCCGCAGACCGTCGAGGACGATGCCGCGCTCGAGGAGGTAGGGCGCACCCGCCAGCCCGGCGGGTGGCTTGCGGGTGATCATCCGGACCGAGCGGATGGTTCCCTCCGCCGCGGCGCGGACCGCATCGAGGCCCAAGAGCGCACCCGTGGGCGGCAGGATCCGAGCCCCGCTCGCCCGGGCGAGATCGACGAGGTCGAGATGGTCGAGCAGGGCTCCGACCGAGAGCGGCATGAGGATCCGGCCGGCCCGCACCGCGGGCTCGGCGATCGCGCGGAACTGGGCGGCGGGGGCGCATTCGACGACGATCTCGGCACGGGATGCGAGCTCGGCGAGCGGCAGGACGGGAACCGGCCGGGCGAGCCGGGCGGCCATGCGAGCGCGCGCCGCCTCGACATCGCGGGCGCTCACGGCGACCAGTTCGAGGCCCTCGATCCCTTGGTCGAGCCGCTCGGCCACGGTGGCGCCGATCGCACCGAAGCCTCCGATCGCGACGGTGAGCGTGCGCAAGCGAGCTCTCCCGGGTCGGGGTTGCAAGGGCGCGCGGGCGCGGAGCGGCGCGCCTCCCGGTGGTACCGCGCCGCCGGTACGCGCGCCAGAAGCTGGACGGCCGACCCGACTGCGGCTAGCCCCGCGGGCGGGCGAGGGGGGAGGTCGTGCGATGGACGAGCTCTGGCGGCTTTCGGCGCGGGCGCTCGTGGCGAAGTTGCGGGCGGGGGAGGTGCGGCCCGTCGAGGCGCTCGAGGCCGCTCTCGCCCGGATCGAGGCGGTCGAGCCGCGGCTCAACGCGATCCCCACCCTCTGCGAGGCGCGTGCCCGCAAGCAGGCCGAGCGGATCGAGAAGGGCGAGATCGGCCCGCCCACGGACGGCCGCGGCTGGCTCGCCGGGCTGCCGATCGTGATCAAGGACCTCAACGACGTCGCCGGCGTGCGCACGACCTACGGCTCGCCGATCTTCGCGGACCACGTGCCCGAGCGGTCGGGCTTCGAGGTCGAGCGGCTCGAGGCGCGGGGTGCCGTGATCCTCGGCAAGTCGAACACGCCCGAGTTCGGCGCCGGTGCGCAGACCTTCAACGAGGTGTTCGGGGTCACCCGTAACCCCTGGAACACCGATCTCACCTGCGCGGGCTCTTCGGGCGGCTCGGCGGTGGCGCTGGCGGCGGGCGAGTGCTGGCTCGCCAACGGCTCCGACCTCGGCGGCTCGCTCCGTACCCCGGCCGCCTTCTGCTCGGTCGTCGGGCTCAGGCCCTCGCCGGGGCGGGTACCGCACGGGCCGGTGGCGAGCCCCTTCCAGACCCTCTCGGTCGAGGGGCCGATGGCCCGCGACGTGCGCGATCTGGCTCTCCTCTTGGATGCCCAGGCCGGTTTCGACCCGCGCGATCCGCTGAGCTACGATGCGCCGGCGGTCGCGTATGTCGAGGCGGTCGAGCGATCGCCGAAACTCGCCCGGGTGGCGTTTTCGGCCGATCTCGGCGGGATCACCCCGGTCGATCCCGAGGTCGCACGGATCTGCCGGGCGGCGGCGGAGCGTTTCTCCGAGCTCGGCTGCGAGGTGGTCCTCGATGCCTGCCCCGATCTCTCCGAGGCGGTCGAGGTGTTCCGGGTGCTGCGGGCCGAGCTGTTCGTCACGAGCCGCGCCCCGCTCCTCGAGCGGCATCGCGAGCTGCTCAAGCCCGAGGTGATCTGGAACATCGAGACGGGAATGAAGCTCACGGCCGAGGAGATCGGGCGGGCCGAGCGGGCCCGTGGCCGGATGCAGCAGGCCGCTTGCGCGTTCCTCGAGCGCTTCGACCTCCTGCTGTGCCCGGCGGCGATCGTGCCGCCCTTCCCGGTGGAGCGGCGCTGGATCGAAGAGCTGCGGGGCCATCGCTTCCCGAGCTACATCGACTGGGTGGCGATCACCTACGCGATCACGCTCACGGGGCTGCCGGCGCTCTCGCTGCCCTGCGGCTTCACCGAGGAGGGCTTGCCGGTGGGCCTGCAGATCGTCGGCCGGCCGCGCGGCGAGGCCGAGCTGTTGGCTGCCGCCGCCCGCCTCGAGGACCTGCTCGGGATCGCCCGGCTCCTGCCGATCGACCCGCGGCCGGCGCGCGGCTGAGCCCGCGCGAGGCGCCGCCGGCGCGCGCCTTCTCGCTCAGCCGGCCGGGGGCGGTGGCTCGCGGAGCCGGGCGAGGATCGCCTCGACGATCGCCTCGGGCGGGCGGTCGATCGATACCGTGACGACGTCGGGCTCGCCCGTCGGGTCCTCGAGGGTGGCGAGCTGCGAGGGCAGGAGCCCGGGTGGCATGTAATGGCCGCGGCGGCCGGCGAGCCGGGTCGCGATCAGCTGGGGCGGCCCCACGAGGTGGACGAACAGGATGCCGGGGCCGGCCCGGCGCAACAGGTCGCGATAGGCGCGCTTCAAGGCCGAGCAGGCGACCACTGCGGTCTCGCCTCCGGCCATCCAGCGGGCGAGGTCGGCCCGGATCGCCTCGAGCCAGGGCCAGCGGTCGGCGTCCTCGAGAGGGATGCCGGCGCGCATCTTCGCGACGTTGGCGGGCGGGTGGTAGGCGTCGCCCTCGGCGAAGCGGGCAGCGAGCCGGGCCGCCAGGAGCTCGCCCACGGTGGTCTTGCCGGCGCCGGTGACACCCATGAGCACGATCGCCCGGCCACCGCGGTGGGGCGCGTTACTCATGTACCCAGCCAGAGGTCGTGATGGCGACCGGGCCGGTCGATCCGCTCGAAGCCGTGGGCGCCGAAACGATCGCGCATGGCCTGGATCAGATCGGCCGGCAGGCGCGCGCTCGCGAGCGCGTCGAGCCAGGCGAGGCTCGCCGCCATGGCGGGCAAGGGCACGCCCGTGCGGGCGCCGTCCTCGACCGCGGTGCGC
>DAIOUO010000359.1:0-3616 GCA_036759485.1 Geminicoccaceae bacterium
ATGGCGGGCTGGCGGCGTGCCTTGCGCTCGGCCGCGCTCGGCGGGTAGGTGCGGGCCAAGAAATAGGCGTAACGCGCCCGCCAGATCGTCGCCCAGGGATCGGGGTTCAGCTTGCGCTCCGCCTCGGCCTTGAGATCGAGGAAGGAGAGGAGCTTGTAGGCGAAGGCGGTGGCCGCCTCTTTCTCGCGGAGCCGCTCGCAGAGCCAGTCGGACCAACGGAGGAGCCAGGGCAGGCCGCGCGCCGGGTCGTTCCAGCCGAGCACCTCGGCCATGATGCCGAGCGCGTCCTTGCCGGGCCGCGCCTTGGCCCGCTCCAGGGCTTCCTCGGCCGCGCCCGCCGAGCGGTTCAAGGGCTCGCGCTCGGAGACGAAGGCGATCCCCGCCGAGAGCGTGAGGCTCGGATTGCCGCCGCAATAGCGGCCGAAGTCGGCCTGCAGCTCGCCCGCGAGCTTCGGCATCGTCCGCCAGGGGCCGATCAGGAGGAGATCGTCGCCGCCGGCGTAGACCGTGTAGGTGTCGGGCCAACGCTTCGCGAGGAGGTGCGGCAGGCGGCCGGTGAAGTACCAGTCGAGCGCACGCGAGAGGGCGACGAGCCGGCCGATCGAGCGGTTCTCGCCGAGCCCCGCGCCGAAGATCTGCCCGAGATTGTCGACATCGGCCTTGAGGATGCCGAGCAGCGGCCGGCCGATCCAGCGCGAGTCGCCGAGCGGCTCGCGTGCCTCGGCGGCGAGGTGCGCCATGGTCTTGAGCGCGCCGAGCTCGAGCCTCGTCTCGGTGTCCGCCGTGCGCTCCTCCTCCTCTATGCCGCGGTATTTCTTCGCAGCATCGTGGAGATCCCGGTCGCCGAAGACCGGGACGTAGTTGGCGATCGGCCGCGTCGCGACCGGCCAGCTCGCGTCCTCGACGCCCCAGGGCCGCCAGCCCGAGACCACGTTGCGGCCGGGTTCGCGGGCGGGCTCGTCGTCGACCACGGCGCGCAGGCGCACCTCGGCGAAGAGGTCGAGCGTCCGCTCGTCGCCCGCACCGTCGAGCCAGAGGAGCTGCTTCAGCTTCGGCAGCCGGCGGCCGAGGCGGTACTCGTGGTGGCAGGCCCAGCAGCGCGCCACACCGTCCTCGGTGAAGTCCTCTTTCCGCGGCCGCACCCCGCAGGCCGGGCAGTAGCCGTCGGCACCCTCTTCGTAATCGTCCTTCAGCACCGGGCCGTTCGTCGCCAGGAAGGCGGAAAGCGGCCGCTCCTTGGCGGCCTCGGTGGCGGCGCGCAGCCGGTCGAGCGTGGCGGGGATCGACCCGCGCAGAAAGGCAGCGGCCGGGAGCGGCTCGGTCAGCCCGAGGTTCAAGGAGAGCTCGCCGGCGTAGTGGACCGCCATCCACGCGTCGATCTCGGCCCGGATCTTCTCGATCGTGGCCTCGAGGTCGGGGAGTTCGGGGAGGAGCATGGTGAGCTGGCCGCCCGCCCGCATCAGCACGACGTAGGGCGGCAGGCCGAGCCGGCGGCGGATCAGGAGCCCCGCCGCCTCGACGAGTTGGCCCATGAGGAAGGAGCGGGCGCGCAGGATCCGGTTGACGCCCTTCACCTGCTCGCTCGCCAGGCGGAAGAGCGCGTGCTGGATGCCCGAGAGATCACCGCGCAGGAGGCGGAACTTGGGTCGCGCCCGGTCCTTGATCGCGGCGACGTCGAGGAGCTCGCCGCGGGCCTCGTGGTGGGCGAAGAGGCAGGCGGCGAAGGCCGCGACCGCGAGGCTGTGGTCGAGGAGCGAGACGTCGGGCTCGTCTTTGGTCGAGGAGGGCACGCCCCACCAGTAGCGCTCGGCGAGGCCGATCGCCCCTTCGTGCAGGACCGAGGCACTCTGGCGCAGCTCCCGGCAGAGCGACACCCAGTCCTTGCGGAAGGCCTCGGTCGTCTTCCGGTAATCCTCGGGCAGCTCCCGCTCGTGCTTCTCCGCGGTGGCGAGGATGGTCTCGGGGCCCGCGGGGAGGGGACGGTGGAAGCGGTTCTGCGGCAGCGGCTTGCCCTCGAGCCGGACGGCGGAGAGGATCGAGAGCAGGGGCGTGCGACGGAAGAAATCGCGGGTGCGCTGCTCGTCGTCGCGCTCCGCGGCGGCGTCCTTCTCCTTGCGGTCCATGCCCGAGGCGAGCCGATCGGCCTCGGCGACGATCCAGCCCCAGGCCGGTCCGCTTTCGGGCTTGTGGTGCCAGACCGCGGCCTCGCGCACATTCTGACGCGACAGCCCCGCGGGCAGGGGTAGCGAGCGCTCCTCGAGGTCGTAGAAGAGCAGCTCGGTGAAGAGCACGTGCTTGTGCGTGTAGTGTTCGCCCTGGAACGACTTCGGGCAGAGCGTGCCCTCGAGCTCGCGCACCCGCGCCGGAAGCTCGGTCGAGCCGAGGCCGCGCTGGAGGAGCTTGCCGGCGTCGTGCAGGAAGGCGCCGAGGGCGACCTCGTCGATCGTCGGGAGATCGGGCTTGCTCTCGCTCATGCCGGGCTCGTTTCCGAAGGCAGCCAGGACAGTCGGATCGCCTCGGGCGGGGTAGCGAGCCGCCAGCGGGTGGTGGGCCGCTTGCCCGAGGCCTCGATGCGATAATGGACCGAAGCGGGGCCGAGCGCGCGCTCGACAAGGTTGTTGTGGCGCGCGATGCGCTCGGAGAGCCAATTGTTCTTGGGATCGGCGGCCGCGGCCTTTTCCGTCCGGTCGCGGGCTTCGCGCCCCGCGATCAGTTCGTAGAGGTCCAGGAACCGGCCGAAGGCCGCCTCGTCTGCCTTGCCGACCGCGCCGTCGCCCGATTGGACGCGGCGTTCGGCGAGCCAGACCCAGAAAGCGAGCTCGATCGGCGAGCAACGAACCGTGCGCCCGTGCGCGCGGACCTCGCGGCGCTCGAGGTCGATCGCGAGCTCCGGCGGCCGGAAGCGCTCCTGGAGGGCGGCCACCGTCTGCGCGAAGCTCGCCCGGCCTTCCGAGAGATCCGCCGGTAGACCCTCGCGCAGCCGCACGAAGGGGATGTCGGCGAGCACGAGGCCGCAGCGGTCGGTGCGGATCGGCTTCTGGTCCTTGCCCTGGCCGATCAGGACCACGGGCTCGGGCGGCGGGTAGAAGAACTCGGGATGCTGCTCGAAGGCCGGGTCCACCAGCACGTGGGAGAGCCGGTCCTGCGGGCGACCGAACAGCGATAGCGCGTAACCCGCGAGGAAGCCCATGGTCTTCCTCCCACCAGCGATCGAGAGGTGCACGGCGCTCGCGGGATCGGCTGTGAGATTTCTCACAACCTCCACGAGCCGGTCGGCGAGTGCCGTGTTCGCTTCGACCGAGGCGATGTCGGGAAGTGGCCCGGCCTCCGGGGTCCGCACGACGTGGATCGTAGTCCGCTGGGAGAGGCCCTCGAGCCCCCGCCCCGGGTAATCGGCCGCCAGGGCATCGAGCATCTGTTTGCCCTGGACCAGCATGAGCTCGATTCGCTCGGCCCCTTCGCTCGTCGTCACGATCACGAGTTCGGTCGGGACGAAGGGCGGTTCGCCGGCGACCGCGAGCGCCCACAATGTCTCGGTGACGACTTGTGGTGTGAGTCCCACCACGCAGGCGAGCACTCGGCGAGGGAAGGTGTGGGGGAGGGCGGGGTCCGGACT
>DAIOUO010000360.1:0-3610 GCA_036759485.1 Geminicoccaceae bacterium
CTCGACCGACGCCCCGGCGGAAGGAGCCGGTCCCCTGCCACCCGGCTCGCTGCCGCCCGCGCGACGGGCGACGGACCGGCCGGGTCGCGCGCCACCGCGGCACGGGCCCCACGGGTCGCGGACGGCCGCCTTCACGGCCCCCTCGAACGGAGCCCTGCGCGATGCCGCCGGGCGCGTGGCGCCGACCACTCGGCGGCCGGTGGCCGAGCGTTCGAACGGTACCCGCGCCCCTGCGCGCCGTCACGGAGGCGAGCCTCGTGAGCCCGGACCCGAACGCCGCCGCCTCGACCTCGACCCCGCTCGTGCCGTTCGCCGAGGTGCGGGCGGCCGGCGCCCGGCTGCGCGGCGTGGCCGTCCGCACGCCGCTCCTGCACGACACGCCGCTCGACCGGCTGGTCGACGGGCGCTTGTTGATCAAAGCGGAGCCCTTGCAGCGCACCGGCTCCTTCAAGTTCCGCGGCGCCTACAACGCGATCGCCGGGACCGACGCCGGCTCGGTGGTCGCCTGGTCCTCGGGCAACCACGCCCAGGGGGTGGCGCTCGCCGCATCCCTGCTCGGTCGGCGGGCCACCATCGTGATGCCGGCCGACGCACCGCGCATCAAGCAGGAGCGTACCCGCGCCCTCGGCGCCGAGATCGTGCTCTACGACCGGGCGCGGGAGTCGCGGGAGGCGATCGGCGCGGCGATCGCCGAGCGGACGGGGGCGGCGATCGTCCGGCCCTACGACGACCCGAAGGTGATCGCGGGCCAGGGTACGGTCGGCCTCGAGATCGTCGAGCAGGCGGCCGAGCTCGGCCGGTTGCCCGACGCGGTCGTGGTCTGCTGCGGCGGCGGTGGGCTCGTCGCCGGCTGTGCCACCGCCTTGCGCGCGCTCCTGCCTTCGGTGCGGGTCTGGGCCGCCGAGCCCGAGGGCCACGACGACACGGCCCGCTCGCTCGCCCGCGGCGAGCGGGTCGCCAACCCGCCGGGCGTGCGCTCCTTCTGCGACGCGCTCCTGGCACCCGAGCCGGGCGAGCTCACCTTCGCGATCAACCGCTCGCTCCTGGCGGGCGGGCTCGTCGCGAGCGACGCCGAGGTCCGCCGCGCGATGCGGCTCGCCTTCGCCGAACTCAAGCTCGTGGTGGAGCCGGGCGGCGCCGTGGCGCTCGCCGCGGTGCTCGCCGGCCGCCTCGACTGCCGGGATCGGACGGTGGCCGTGGTGCTGTCCGGCGGCAACGTCGATCCGGAACTGTACGCCCGGATCCTGAACGAGGGCTGAGACGCGCGGCCGGGTGCCGCGGCCGCATGGACAGGCTCGCGGCCGGCCGTTAAACGGGAGCGCCCCGAGCGGCAGGGCGCCGTTCGGGCACGTCCCTCGATCGAACATCGACGTCGCGTGCCGAGGCGGCCGCCCGCTGGGCGCCCGCCGGACCGCCGAAGCCGGGATCTTCGTGCATGCAGACCTTCCTCCTCCTGCTCGTCGTGCTGAGCGGCGCCGCCGGCGTCGCCTATGGCATCGTCACCCGCGGCCAGGTGCTGGCGCTGCCGACCGGCACCCAGCGCATGCAGGAGATCGCGGCCGCGATCCAGGAAGGTGCCAGGGCCTACCTCAACCGTCAGTACACCACCATCGCCGCGGTGGGGGCGGTCATCCTCGTCCTCCTCTGGCTGTTCCTCGGCTGGGCACCGGCAGTGGGCTTCGCCCTCGGCGCAGTGCTCTCCGGCTGCGCCGGCTACATCGGCATGAACGTCTCCGTCCAGGCCAATGTCCGGACCGCCCAGGCCGCCGCCCAGGGTGGGCTCGCCGCCGGGCTCGACGTAGCCTTCAAAGCCGGCGCCATCACGGGCCTCCTCGTCGTGGCCCTGGGCCTGCTCGGCGTCGCCGTCTATTACGGCTTCCTCCTGATCGTCTTCGGTACCGCGGACGCCGCCGCGGTGCGCCGGGTCCTGGAGGCGCTGATCGGCCTCTCCTTCGGTGCCTCTTTGATCTCGATCTTCGCCCGCCTCGGCGGCGGGATCTTCACCAAGGGTGCCGATGTCGGCGCCGATCTCGTGGGCAAGGTCGAGGCCGGCATCCCCGAGGACGATCCCCGCAACCCGGCCGTGATCGCCGACAACGTGGGCGACAATGTCGGCGACTGCGCCGGCATGGCGGCCGACCTCTTCGAGACCTACGTCGTGACCGTCGTCGCTACCATGCTCCTGGGTGCCATCTTCTTCACGGGCGCCCAGGCCTCGCTCCTCATGCTCTACCCGCTCGTGGTCGGCGGCACCTGCCTGCTCGCCTCGATCGCCGGCACCTACTTCGTCAAGCTCGGTCCCTCGAACAACATCATGGGTGCCCTCTACAAGGGCTTCTGGGCCGCGGCCGGGATCTCGGCGGTGGCCCTGGTGCCGGTCACCGCGCTCGTCATCGGCTTCGGCTCGAGCGGTTTCGAGGCCAAGGTCGGCGAGACCGTGGTCAAGAGCTTCGGCGGCCGTCACGTCTACTACTCGACCCTGGTCGGTCTCGCGGTGACCGGCCTCCTCATGTGGATCACCGACTACTACACCGGCATGCACCGGCCGGTGCTCTCGATCGCCAAGTCCTCGACGACCGGCCACGGCACCAACATCATCCAGGGTCTGGCCGTCTCGATGGAGGCCACCGCCCTGCCGGTGCTCGTGATCTGCGCCGGCATCCTGATCGCCTACCTCAACGCCGGTCTCTACGGGATCGCGGTCGCGGCCACGACGATGCTCGCCCTCACCGGCCTCGTGGTGAGCCTCGACGCCTACGGCCCCGTCACCGACAATGCCGGCGGAATCGCCGAGATGGCCGGGCTCGACAAGTCGGTCCGCGTCCACACCGACGCGCTCGACGCGGTCGGCAACACCACCAAGGCCGTCACCAAGGGCTACGCGATCGGTTCGGCCGGCCTCGCCGCGATCGTCCTGTTCGCTGCCTACGTCCAGGACCTCGAGCACTACTTCCCGAACCTCGAGATCGATTTCAGCCTCTCCAACCCCTACGTGGTGGTGGGCCTGTTCGTGGGTGGCCTCCTGCCCTACCTCTTCGGCTCGCTCGGCATGCAGGCGGTCGGCCGCGCCGCCGGCTCGATCGTCGAGGAGGTCCGTCGCCAGTTCCGCGAGAACAAGGGCATCATGGAAGGCACCGCCAAGCCGGACTACGGCCGCGCGGTCGACATGCTGACCCGGGCCGGCATCCGCGAGATGATCTTGCCCTCGCTCCTCCCGGTCCTGGCCCCGATCCTGGTCTACGCCGTCGTCGCCCTGATCGCGGGCCAGGCGGCCGCCTTCACGACGCTCGGCGCCCTCCTGCTCGGCACCATCGTCACCGGCATCTTCGTCGCCATCTCGATGACCTCGGGTGGCGGCGCCTGGGACAACGCCAAGAAGTACATCGAGGAGGGCCATTACGGCGGGAAGGGCTCGGACGCCCACAAAGCCGCGGTGACCGGCGACACGGTCGGCGACCCCTACAAGGACACGGCCGGGCCCGCCGTGAACCCGATGATCAAGATCACCAACATCGTGGCTCTCCTGATCCTCGCGGCCCTCGCCGCCCATTGAGCGAAACCAAGCCCGGGGCCGAGGACGGCCCCGGGCGCCCCCGCAACGGCCCGGCCG
>DAIOUO010000361.1:0-3596 GCA_036759485.1 Geminicoccaceae bacterium
CGTGGCACCCGCTGACCACTGGGATCTCGGCCAGATCAGGCCGTCAGCTCACCCACTTCGATCCCCGAAGAGCCAGATTTCCCAGGGCGGTTCAGGCCATCAGCTCGCCGAGCGCCTGGCGGGTGCGCTCGATGAAGGTGCGCGAGATCGCCGACCTGGATGTCGAGCGCTCGGCGGCGACCACCTCGGCGCCCACCGGCTCGGCCGTGCGCGGGTAGCGCCGACAGGAGACGCCGGCGAGCATCCGCTCCAGGACGATGCGGCCGAGCGGATCGCGGTCGGCGAAGTGGCGGTACACCGACAGCGAAACCTCGCCCGAGCCGTCGGCGGCCCGCACCCGCGGGCGCTCCACCGGCACCCGCCGGCCACCGAGGGTGACCTCCCCGGGCTCGTGGCCATGGCGCACGGCCGACCGCTCACGGTCGTGGCGACCCTTGGGGCCGACGACCTCGGTGACCTCGGCCGCCATCAGCTCGGCCAGCACCCCGAGCCCGACGCCGACCGACAGGGCCATCAGGCCCTCCTGGGCGGCGCCCACCAACTCCCCCAGCGCCTCGGCGACGGCGGACGGCAGCGCCCGCTCGATGCTCGTGACGGCCTGCTCGGCCGGTAGCTTCTCCTTCACGGTGGTCCTCCTTCGATCTTGGCGGATCACTCCGAAGGCTCCCAACAGGAGCGGACGGAGCGGAGGACCGCCGTCCTTCAAGTTCTACGGGCTACGGGACAACCTCGTACACCACGTGGGTGGACGCTACTTCGAGCCGCTCGCTCGTGGCCTACTTGGCCTGAGTGCGTGGAATCAACCGTCTAGTAGACGCCCGAGATCTGGAGCCAGCAGCCGCACTCATCGCCCTTTCCCCAAGGCCCCGAGAGCGAGACCCGAACCAGAGTTCCGGCGTCAATCCGGGGCGGCGGCTCGGCGACGCCGACCCAGGGAGCCCGCTTGACGGACGAGGGTCTTGAGTAGGCGAACTTCGGGCTGTCACGGTAATCGTCTCGGTGGAGGTCGGCTGCCGGCAACCAGTAGCCCGTGCTCATAGTCGGCTGTGGCCCACCGGCGGGTACATAGCCGGACCCGCCCCTAGAGCGATTCAGTCTCCCCTGAAATAGGTCGTCCGGTGTGCCCTCCCAGATGACTGCCCGCCGGCGGATGGTCGCCTCCAAGTCTTCAAACCGGCCGATGAACTTGCCAATGGTCACCGTTACATCCTCATTGTGCGGGGGCTTTCGCTCTCCCTCGACGAGGTCGGCCTCCCACACGGCGCCGATGTCAAGCTTCGTGTCTGTAGGCATGAAGCGCCCACCGGGGCGGTTCAGCCGAAGGCTCTTAAAGTCATCTAGGCGGTGCGCACCTATGCAGACCGAGTCTCTGACCTTCGTCTTCGACACGATAACGATCTCGGTCACGGTGTGAGGTGTAATACATCCGCACCGGTGATCTCGGCAAGAGCCGCCGCTGCGAGTGAGCGGTGGCAGGCGCGCGGATCGCGCTCGACGCAGAAGAGGCAGGGCCGCTCGGCCGACTGAACGATGTCCGCGAGCGCGGAGGCGGCCTCATCTCGGGTTAGGAGCAATTCGTAGCCTGCGATGAACTGCGGGCCGAGGATGCTGCGGGTTCGCTTGAGCGCGCCGGCGACGGCGTCCGCGGCGTGTTGCAGTTCCCGTAGCTCGGCGTAGGGGGCAAGGCTCGGGTAGTGGCGATAGAGGATTCCGGCCTCGGCGAGGAGCGCCTGAAGTCGTCTGGAGTTGGCGAACGAGTACTGCCGTCCTCGGAGCCCGCGGCGTGCGCGCAGGTCGCAGAAAAGGTCGACGCGGTGCGAGAGAAGAGCCGCGCGGAAACGCGCCTCATCATACCCGTAGACCCCGATCGTGAAGATCGCGTTCAGGGGGCTACCGCGAAGGGTCGCTGGCGTCGCCATAGGGTTTTCGGGAGCGCCCGAGCGAGCCTGTGGGCAGCGCGAGTTGTCCGTCGTCTGTGCCGGCTCTCAGCTCAACTTGATCACGGAGCACCCCGCTGGCGTCGAAGTGCCGGACCACACCACCGCGGTCGACAATCATCTCCCCGAGAAGTCGCACGCGGTGACAGTTCTCAGGGCGCAACTCGCTGCACAAGAGGCAGATCCGGTGGCCCCTCCTGGAGGCCGCGAGAATGCGCTCGATGGCGGCCACGAACCTCTCGTTCTCGCGGCAACGTGCGTAATCGACGTGCCCGTCGGCGTCGTAGCAGGAAGGGTCGGCGGGCCGCCCCCCAAGCGTGTCTCCGCGAAAAACGTAGCGAATCCCCGTCCCGGCGAGCCAGCCCTCGATCGATCGCCGATCGAAGTCGGGGTTGAAGCGGGAGTAGGGGGACGAGCGGACGTCCACGAGGAACTCAACTTCGCCCGTGCGAAGCAGATCCAGAAGCTCGGCCCTGCTCCTCTTCCCGTAGCCGACGGTAAGAATCTCGGGGGAGCCAAGGGCCATGCAGAGAGCGTAGCGGCGCCGGGCGACGTCAGCGTGCGCGACGGCAGGTTCGTTCAGGACGACGGTCCGTCACCACGGACCGAGTCTTCCAGCCCCCTGTACCCTCTGCGCTCGTTCGCGAAAGCCCGTCAGAATGCGGGAAACGCCTGAGTAAGCTCCTCGGGCAGGACTCGAACCTGCAACCCTCCGGTTAACAGCCGGATGCTCTACC
Source organism: Geminicoccaceae bacterium (assembly GCA_036759485.1). Classification (GTDB taxonomy): domain Bacteria; phylum Pseudomonadota; class Alphaproteobacteria; order Geminicoccales; family Geminicoccaceae; genus JANXAZ01. The sequence continues at coordinate 2,675 of DAIOUO010000361.1, forward strand.
ATTGAGCTACCGAGGATCGCGCGACCGCCAGTCTATCGGACGGCCCGCCGCGCGACTCAAGGTCGCGGGTCGTCCGATCCGGGCGCCACCAGGCGGTGGAGCCGGACGATCGGGCCGGTCTCGTCGCGGCGGCCCTCGTATCGGGCCTCGTGGACCTCGTGGCGCCAGCCCGCCTCGCGCAGCCGCTCGAGCAGGCCGGCGGCGTGCGGCCGGCGGGGATCGGCGATGAGCGCCTCGCCGCCGGGGCCCAGGAGACGGGGGAGCAGCGCGGCCAGGGCGGGCCCGTTGCGCTCCTCGTAGCAGAGGTCGGCGCCCACCACGAGATCGAACGGGGCGCCGGCGAGGAGCGCGGCGGGCGGGCGGCGCCAGTCCACGGCGAGGGTCCGGAGGCGGACGCCCGCGGCGCGGGCGTTGGCGCGGGCGAAGACGAGGGCCTCCTCGTACCAGTCGGTGGCGAGGGCCCGGGCGCCGCGGAGGGCGGCGACGATGCTCGGAACGCCGAGTCCGCACCCCAGCTCGACCACCCGGAGGCCGGCGAGGGGCCGGCCGGCCAGCTCGGCGGCCAGCACCCGCCCGCTGGGCCACAGCTCGGCCCAGTAGGGCAGGCGCTCGTCGCGCTCGTACTCCCGCTCGTCGATGAGGTCCTCGGCCGAGCGCGGCCGGCTGATCGCCAGGCGAAGCTCGCCGGCGGAGACCTCCTCGCGAACGACGTCGAACGGTGCGAGCGCGGTGTCCACCCGGTGACCCTGCCACACGGACGGGGGATATTGGCACCGTCGGCCTTTCCCGGGCTCCGGGTCGCGCGTAGGCTCCGCGGCGGATGGCGCCCCGACCGACGCCCGCGCGGCTCGCGCCGCCCTCCCCGAGCACCGACCCGCTCCCCGTCGCGCTCGCGATGCTGCTGGAGCGACGGGGCATGACG
>DAIOUO010000362.1:0-3593 GCA_036759485.1 Geminicoccaceae bacterium
CGGGACGACGTCGGTGACGGCGTAGCCGCCGCCGCCCGTCGCGATCCACCGGCCGTCCCCACCCGTCGGCGCGCGAAGCGCCGTCCCCCATCCGGAAAGACCGCTCCGCTGCAACGTTCGATCGAGGCGGGCCCGCCGGGGGCCACGCCCATGCCGTACTTCCTGCACCCTGCACCGTGTCGGATCGGCACGCGCCGGCACCGGACCACGAGCCCGAGCCGGTAGGGTTCCGGCGCCACCGAGCGGTGGTCGAAGGCCACGGCCCGCTCGAAGCGCCCGAGACCCGACGGGTTCGTGGCCGAAGCGGCGTCCGCCGCCGAAGGTGGTCGGGTCGGACGAATCGCGCGGCGCACCCGTCGCGCCCCACCGTGCCGAGCGATCTCCGCGACGACCGTCGAAGAAGGCGCCGGCGAGTCCGGCCATCTGCACCGCGCCGTAGCCGCCGGCGCGAGCGAGACACGCTGGCCCGCGGACACCGGGGTGCCAGCGGGCACATCCTTCGACCGTTCGCCGGGTCCTGGAAAATCGACCAGGCTCGCGACGACGAGCCGCGCCGTCCAAGGGCGAAGACAACGAGCAGTCCCTCGTGAGCCACCCCGCGCCGTTTCCGGCCCGGCGGGTGCCGACGGCGCCCCGACCCGGCACGGCCTCGACTTCACCCGCAGCGGCACGACCGCACCGCCATCGGGTCGTGCCACGCCTATCGGGGAGGCGCCCCGTGACCCGCCCGACTCGCCCCCTGCCGTTGCGAGCCAAGGGAAACGGCTCGCTACCCGGATGCCTCGTGCTCGTCTGCGAATGCCGTGCCTGCGGCCGGCCGGGAACCGGTCCCGAACGCCCGGGCGCGGCACCGGCGGACCGGTGGTCGGGGCAGCCGGCCCGGTCGAGCCCCGGCTCCGGACGCCCCTCTCTTCCTCGCCGCCTCGGACCGCCCTGCCCGTAGGTTCGGCATCGCGCCGGGCCCGGACGGTGCCCGCCTCCTCTCGAGCCCGCGACCCGCGATGAGGTGAGGGTCCGTCGGAATCGAGTGCCGGCTTCGGCTCGCCCACGGCGTCGACCCGCGGTCCGCTCGACGCGGCTACCGAAGGAGACGGCGAGAAGGTCGATCGGACATCGGCGAGGGTCGCCGCTGCTCGGCTGAGAAACCGCGCGACGGGGAACGATCGACGAGGCGGCGCGACCGACCGACCGAGCGATCCGAGCACGAACGAGGCCCGCCCCACCACCGCGCGTGCGGTAGCCGAGAACAGACAGGCGAACAGAACCGACAGGAGCATCCTCGGGTCCCTCGGCCGAGGGAACCCTAGCGGAAAAGGGTTGACGGATCGTCGACCTCGAGCGGGTCGATCCGCGGATCCGGGCGGCTCGGGCAGGGCCACGGCGATACCGACGAGGGCCCGCACACGACGGTGCGCGCCGCGCTCGGCGCAGGGCGCCCTGTCAGCGCCGCGGTCGCAGCCGAGGCCGGTGGCACCGAGCGTCGCCCGGGCCGAGCGGACCGGCGCGGGGCTCTCCCGGCCGGCATCGCTCGCCGAGGGCCGCCACCGGTGCGGTCCCCGGGATGCTCCCGAGGGCCGTGCGGGGGGCCGTTCCGCAGAGGCCGGCGGGGCGCCCGAGGCCGTGCGCCGGCTCGGCCCGGGTTCCCCGCGTGCCGACCCGCACCCGCTCCTCCGGCCCGGGAGCCGGATGGCCGGCGTCGACATGCCTCCGGTCGGCAACGACGCCGCGCACTGCGCGATCGCCCATCGGAGCCGGTCCGTCGCCCGCTCCCTCGTCGTCGAGACGGACCGACCGCCGGGGGCGTCGGCCCGTCCACCCGGCGCCCCCGGTCCTCCGCGACGAGGCCCGGCTGCTCGCTCCGGTACGGGCACGATGAGGCATCGCGGTGCGGCGCGGGTGGCGAAAGCCGCCCAATCTCCGACCACTCCTCTTCGAAGGCCCGGATCCCGGCCCGCGGCCGTGGACCCGGCCGGAGGGCTCGCGAGCTCGAAACCGCAACGAAGCGCCCCGGCGTGCGGTGGTCGACTTCGAGGACGCCGAGCCGAGAGCCCGAGGAAAGTTCCCGAACTCCACCGAACCGGCCGGCAGGCGCGCCCCCTCGGCACCCGTCCGCTCGGCTCCCCCGTCCGATGCCGGCTCTCGGGAGGCGGACATCGAGGAAAATCGGTGCCGAGGTCGGCCGCTGCGCGGCGCGCCCCGCCGGCGCCCGCAACCACCCCCGCCGGGACCGGCCCGGTGCGCCGCTGCCGGTGCCGGCGGCGCCCGATCGCTGGTGTCGGACCGCAACGGTCGCGGCTATTCGACACACACCACGCGAGCCTGGCATTGTCCCGAGCGAGCTCGTCCCGCGGCACGTTCGCGGCGACCCGGCGACGCCCACCCGCGGGCTCGGCCCGCGTGGCGCCATCGTTCTGCGGTCCCGTGCCGTCGGACCGATCCGAGCCGGCGCGCCACCCGGCAGTCGCTCCGGGCGGTTCGCGACCGGCGCGGTGCGGACGCCGGGCCAGCCGCACGTGCCGGGACGCGCGAGCGCACGGCGATCCGGCACCGCGACGGCCCACCGGCCCACGCCCCCGGGTCCGACCCGAGGAGCTCTCGCTCCAGGCGGGAGCGAACCTCGCTCACCGCCGGCCGAACGGTCAGCCGGCCGAGCGGGCGAGGACGAAGGGCGGTGCGGATATCGCCGGCACGAGCTCGAGCCGCGGTGCGGCGGCCGCGAGCGCCTCGAGGAAGGTTCGCAGAGGCTCCATCTGTCGGCGGTGCGAGGCCACCAGGGCCACCAGCCGCCGCTCCATGGTCGGTACCGTGTACAGTCGAACCCGGAAGAGCATCCTGCCGGCGAGCTGGGCGGTGAGCTGGGGGACGAGCGCCACGCCGTGGCCGGCCTCGACCATGGCGAGCGCCGTCTCGTAGGTGCGAACCCGTGCGATCGTCCGGGCTTCGGGCAGCACCCGGCGATACCATTCGGCGATCCGGTCGGCGTGCAGCGTGCCGAAGTTGAACTCGATCGTTCGAGCGAGCACGCTCCGGGCCGCCGCGTCGAGCTCCCGTTCCGGCTCGACGATCCCGTCGAGGACGATGCCGTCGGGAACGGCGAGGGCGTAGCCGTCGACGCGCAGGGGGCGCCGGGCGAAGGGCAGATGGTCGCTCGCCACCGCCGTCTCCGACACGACCGCGACGTCGAGCGTGCGGCCGTAGAGGCCTTCGACAGCCTCCTGCGGCGCCACCTCGTGCACGTCGAGGGCGAGCTCGGGGACCCGAGCGCGAGCCTCGGCGAAGGCCGCGGGCAGGAGCGTCCGGGCGATCGAGGCCAGCGCGCCGACCGCGACCCGCCCCCTGAGCCCGGCCTTGTAGGCGGCGAGCCCGCTCTCGAGCGCGTCGGCCTCCGCCAGGAGCCGGCCGGCCCGCTCCAGCAGGAACCGGCCCGCATCGGTGAGCACGAGGCGGCCCGACTGGCGGTCGACCAGCCGGTGCCCCAGGAGCCGCTCGAGCTTGGCCAGGGCTTGCGAAAGCGCCGGTTGGGAGATGCCCAGCTGCTTGGCCGCTTGGGTCAGCGAGCGGGCATGGGCGAGGGTCCAGAAGAGCCGCAGTTG
>DAIOUO010000363.1:0-3584 GCA_036759485.1 Geminicoccaceae bacterium
CGGCTATCCGGGCGAGGATCGCGGGATCCAGCAGGAAGTGCTGGCCCAGCCGCTTGTCGGGCTCGAGCCCCGCCCGCCGGATGGTCTCGCGCAGGGGCGGCAGACGGGCGAGTGCGTCGTCGATCCCCGCGCGCTCGACCAAGGCTGCGGGCTCGGGCGCTGATCCGGGCTCAGCCGCGGATATCGATGAACGCCCGCCGCCGCAGCTCGCGCAGGCGGCGGTCCGCGAGCCTCTGGAGCTGCTCGGCCTCGAGGCGGCGGCGCACCTCGGCCTCGCGCGCCGCCGGGTCGACCGGTGTGCCGGCGCGGCGGTCGCGGACCAGGACGATCTGCACGCCCTGCGGGCCGCGCACCGGCGGTGCCACCCGGCCCTTCTCCACGCCCTCGAGGGCGACCCGGAGCTCGGGCCGCAGCGCACCGAGCCGGACCCAGCCGAGATCGCCGCCCTCGGCGGCCGTGGGGGCGGCGGAGATCTGCCGGGCGAGGGCGGCGAAATCGGTGTCGGCGCGGATCGACTGGACGATCCCCTCGGCCTCGGCCAGGACCTCGGGCTCCTGCTCGCGGGAATAGACCGGCAGGAGGATCTCGCTCAGCAGAAGCTCTTCCTCGGCCCCCTGGAGCGCCGCCAGGGCCTGCTCGATCTGCTCGCGCCCGACCGTCACCCGCGGCCGGAGCTCGCGCTCGACGAGCTTGCCCCAGGCGATCTGGGCGGCGATCTGCTGGCGGAAGGTCGCGGGATCGACGCCGAGGCCGCGCAGCGTGCGGACGAGGCCCTCGGGGTCGAGCCGGTTGCGCTCCGCGACGCTCGCGAAGGCCCGGTCGATCTCGGCCTCGCTCGCGGAAAGGCGCAGCCGTCGGGCCTCCTGCAGCTGCAGCCGCTCGTCGATCAGGCCGCGCAACACCTGCGGGGCGAGCCGGCGCTGGGTCTCGGGCGTGTCCGGCAGTCCGGTGGAGACGATCGACAGCCGCACCCGCTCGGCCACGTCCCGGCTCGTGATCGGCTCGTCGTTGACGATCGCCACGATCCGACTGCCGTCGCTCTGGCCGCGGGCGCTCCGCCCGGCGAGCCCCGAAGCGGCGAGGCCCAGAAGGAGCCCGCGTCGATCGCATCGCCCGAAGACCAAGGCTCTCTCCCCCCTCACTCCTCGACCGCGGCCGGGCTCGCCGGCCCGCCCAGATTGGTGAGGCTCAAGCGGATCTTGAAGCTGGTCTCGTCGTCCAGATCGCCGGTCGCGGTGAAGCGCTGCTCGAGCCCGGCCACCAGGACGAAGCAGGGATTCGTATAGAGCAGGCCGAACAGGTTGGACACGGTCCGCCCCTCGTTGAGGTCGCGCCGCGTGCGCGCGGCGACCGCCAGACTGTCGAACAGTTGCAGCCGCACCCCGGCCCTGAGCTCCTCGCGCGAGCGCGGGGCGAGCCCGGTCGGCTCGTCCGAGAGCCTGAGCCAGCCGACGTCGAAGCGCAGCCGCGGCGGTCCGAAGCTCGCGAAGAGATCGCTTCGTCGGAACTCGAAGTCCTGTCGGTCGATCCGGAACCGGTAGGACAGATCGAGAAGCTCGCTCGGCCGCAGATCGAGCCGGCCGACATAGTCCGAGAAGTTCTTGTTCACCCCCGAATCGGCCGGCACCGCATCGTTGCGCCGCAGCTGGAAGCTCTGGCCGAACAGGCCGCTGAACTCGATCCCGTCGCCACCGCGCGAATCGAACCGCAGCCCGTAGGCGAGCCGCGTCCCGCCGTCCACTCGGTCGAGCCCGGTGAAGCGCGAGGGCTCGAACAGGTTGGTCTCGTCGAACTCGAAGACCTGACTGTCCTCGTTCGGAATGTCGTCGTCGTCGCCGCTGTCGGGGCTCACCTTGAGGGCCGCGGTCGGCTCGATCACGTGCGTCCAGCTCCCCGTGCTGCCGACGAGCGGCCAGCTCCAGTCGAACAGCGCCCGCGGCACGAACCGCGCCTCGCTGCGGCTGCCGCCTTCGCTGCCGAAGCTCGCGGGATCGCCCTCGTAGAGATAGGCGTCCACCCGCCCGTCGAGCCGCAGCCGCCAGAGATCGCCGATCGGCCCGACCCGCGGCAGCTCGAAGCCGAGGGCGGTCGAGGCCCGTCGGGTGTCGAGCCCGTCGGTGCGGGTGAGCGCCACCAGGGACGAATCGACGGTCCAGATCCCGCCATCCGGTCGCGGCGTGCTCTCGAGCTTGGCCTGCGCCCAGGGCAGCACCAGCGGGATCGTGCCCTGCCGGTCGTCTTCTCGCAGCCCCTGGAAGGCCCAGGCCGAGAGCCCGAGATGGTCGCGGCCCACCACCTTCTCGACATAGATCCGGTTCTCGAGCACGTCGTCCGAGCCGAAGCCGTAGCGCTTGCGGTAGGTGTTGTCGGACGCGAGCGCGAGGTCGAACCCCGCCGCCCAGCGCTCGGCCGGCCGATAGCGGCCGCGCGCGTCGAGGTGGCCGCGCAGATCCTTCCCCTCGGGCTCTCGGCCCTCGCGCGCATAGGCGTCGGCATAGGTGAGGCTGCCGCTCACCCGGCTCTCGCCGATCGCGCGCAGCTCCCGATATTCGCCGCCCAGCACCACCCCCTGCCGGCTCGTGAAGATCGGCGCGAAGGTGACGTCGCGGTCCGGCCCCAGCACCCAGTGGTAGGGCACCTCGAGGGTGAGGCCGAGGCTCGAGCTCGAGCCCGCGGTCGGCACGAGGAAGCCCGAGCGCCGCTCGACCGTGGGGTCCGGGTGGCGGAACCAGGGCGTCCAGAACACCGGCACCCCCGCCACCTCGAACCGCGCGTCTTCGTAGGTGACGTCGCGGGTGGTCCGATCGTGGCTCACCCGGCGGGCGCGGATCTGCCAGACGGGCGGGCTCTTGCCGTCGGCACAGAGCGGGCAGGGGCTGTAGACCGCGTCTTCGAGCACCGTCCGCTCGCCCGCCTCGCGGGTGCCGCGCCGTGCGGCGATCCGCGCCCCACCGCGCAACAGCGCCCGGAACCGCTCGACCGCCCCGCTCGCCAGATCGCCCGAGAGCTCGAGACTGTCGCCGAAGAAGGCGTCGCCACCCGGCTCGATCAGCACGATCTCGCCGCGCGCGCGCACCTTCCCCTCACCCTCGCTCCAGCTCAGCTCGCGGGCGAGCAGCCGCCGCCGCCCCTGCGACAGCTCGACCTCGCCGCGTGCCGTCACCGTGCCGGTCCGCGGATCGTGAACGATCTCCTCGGCGGTCAGGAACACGGGCTCGCGCGACCCCTCGGCACCCGCGGCCGGCCCGCCCGCGCCGGCGCCGAGGGCGCCCAGGAGCAGCGCCGAGAGGTGGGCGATCCTCGGGCCCGCACGGCGGCGCGGTCGGGGCGCGGAGGCGGAGGCGGGCATCGGTCGGGCACGTCTCCCGGCGCGGGATCCGCCGCCTTCTAGCGACGCGCGCCCGGCCCGTCCACGCGCCCGGCCCGCCTGCGCCCGGCGGTTGACAAGGGGCGGCCGCGGCCGACAGGTGAAGGTCGGTCGCGCGAGCCCGGGAGCCCCGCATGCGAGTCGAGATCACCGCCGCCCCCCTGCCCGAGACGGGTGTGCTCGTCGTGCCGGTCGGCCGCGACGGCGCGCTCTCGAC
>DAIOUO010000364.1:0-3567 GCA_036759485.1 Geminicoccaceae bacterium
CGCCTTGGGCCGGCGGTCGAGGAGCTCCTCGATCCGCAGCATCCGTGCCGCCTCCGCCACCCGCCGGGCGATCTCGTCCTTGGGCGTCTTCAGGTTCTCGAGCCCGAAAGCGAGATTCTGCCGCACCGTCATGTGCGGATAGAGCGCGTAGGACTGGAAGACCATGGCGAGGCCACGACGGGCCGCCGGGATCTCGTTGACCCGGACCCCGTCGATCCGGAGCTCGCCCTCGCTGATCGGCTCGAGGCCGGCGATCATGCGCAACAGCGTGGACTTGCCGCAGCCCGAGGGGCCCACGAAGACGCAGAAGGCGCCCGAGGGAACCTCGAGGTCTACGCCGTGGATCACCTCGACGGTGCCGTAGCGTTTGACGATCCGGTCGAGCTCCACGGTAGCCATCGAGTGCGGCTCACTTGATGCCGGTCGTGGCGATGCCGCTCGTGATGTAGCGTTGCAGGAAGCCGAAGACGAGCGTGATCGGCAGCAAGGTCAACACCGTCATCGCCAGGAGATTGCCCCACTGCGTGTGCATCTCGCCCTTGAAGGAGTTGAGGGCGAGCTGGAGGGTGAACTGCTCGGATCGAGAGAGAACGATCAGCGGCAAAAGAAAGTCGTTCCAGCGCCACATGACCGCGAAGATCGCGAGGACGGCGAGGGCCGGGGCGGCGAGCGGGAGCACGATCCGCCAATAGATCTTCCATTCCGAGGCATTGTCCATCCGCGCCGCGTCGATCAGCTCGTCGGGGAGCGTGAGCATGTATTGGCGGAGGAGGAATACTCCCGTCGGGGTGGCCGCTCCCGGCCAGATCACGCCCCAGGGAGAATTCAACAGGCCGAGTTCGGAGACGACGAGGAAGACCGGAACGAGGACCACGGTCGGCGGGATCAGGAGTGTCGCGATGGTGAGCACGAAAACCAGGTCACGGCCGCGGAAGTCGTACTTGGCGAGTGCATAAGCCGCCATCGAATTGACGAGCAACATGACGAGCGTGGCGGTCACGGTGATGAACACCGAGTTCCACAAATAGCGAAAGAAGTGAAAGCGCTCGAAGAGTGTCGTATAGTTCTCGGTGGCGAGGGAGAGGGCACGCACCGGCTCGCGTGCGGCGACGTCGACGCGGATCACCCTCTCGGGCGCGGCGGGATCGACCATCTGGGCCTGGATGCCGATCCGCCGGAGCTGTGCCATCTCCGCGACCGAGCCGTCCGGCAGGCGGACACGGAAGAGCGGCAAGGGCTCGGGATGGCCCGCCACGGTCACGGTCACCTGGCCATAGGGTAGCGCCGAGGGCGGGAACTCCATGAGCTGGGCTTCGCTCTTGAAGGAGCAGAGAACCACCCAGACGACGGGCCCGAACATCGAGACGACGCCCAGCAGGAGATAACCGTAGGCGAGCCAGTCGGTCCAATGCAGCCGGCCCCTGCCGCGCGTGCGGGTGAGGAAATCGACGAGGCCCGGGCTCGCGGCACTAGCCACGGTAGCTCTTCCGGTTGGCCCAGAGCTGCAGAAGAGTCAGAACCATGAGGAGGCCCGCGAGGAGGAGCGAGGCGGCGGCGGCGAGTCCGTAGAGCCGCGGCTGGGCGGCGAAGCCGGTCTCGTAGATGTACTGGACGATCAGCATGGTGGCGGAGCCCGGTCCGCCGCCCGTCAGGACATAGATCTCGTCGAAGGTCTGCACGCCCTTGATCAAGGCGAGCACGACCACGACGAGCATGGTCGGCATGAGCAGCGGCAGGGTGATCCGGGTGAGCTTGCGCCAGGGCGAGGCCGCGTCCATCTCGGCCGCTTCGTAGACGTCTTTGGGGATCGCTTGCAGGCCGGCCAAGAGGATCAGCGTGTAGAAGCCCATATGCGCCCAGATCGACACGAAGACGACCCAGAAGAAGGACCAGCCCGCATCCATGAGCCACAAGATCGGCTCACCGCCGAAGGCCACGATCCAGGCATTGAGCACGCCCTCGCGCTGCAGGATCCACTTCCAGACGAGCGCCACCACGACGGGGCTCAACAGTACGGGGTAGAAGAAGACGCCCCGGAAGAAACCGCGCCCCTTGATCTCGCGGTCGAGCACGAGAGCCGTGATCAGCGAGAAGAGGATCATGAAGCCGACCTGGAGGAGCACGAACCGGCCCGTGTTGAAGAGCGCTCGCCAGAAGAGGTCCTTCGAGCAGGTCGAGGGATCCAGATAATCGCGGCAGTCGAGCAGGCTGGCGAAGTTCTCGAAGCCGACGAAGGGCCGCTCGGTCGGCAGGACGGCGAGCCCGCCGGTCGTGGCGTAGACGAAGTTCAAGGCGATCGGCAGGTAGGTGAAGACCCCGAAGATGACGAGGTTGGGCAGGAGGAAAACCCAGGCGAAGCGGTTCTGGCCGATGGTGGCGCTGCAGCGGAGCGAGGCGGCTCACGCCGCGGCCCTCCGATCGAAGAGCTCGGCGAAGGCCGTCCAGGCCTCCTCGGGGTAGAAGCGATGGCCGCCCGGACACAGGACCAGCCGGCAACGGTCGAGGGCGCCCGCGGCCGCGTAGATCGCCCGAGCGCGGGCGAAGGCGGCGCGCACCCCCTCTGCGGGGAAGAGCGGGTCGTCCTCGCCCTGGACCACCACGAGCGGCCGGGGTGCCACGAGCAGCGCCAGGTCCGGGAAGTCGAACCAGCGCAGCGCTCCGGGCAGGTAGTTGTCGCAGCAATGATCGATCGCCCCCAGGCTCGACGCGAAGGTGGCGAAGCAGGAACCGAGCACGAGCCCGGCGATCGAAGGCTCGACCGACGCGAGGTACCAGGCGAGCGTGCCGCCGCCCGAATTGCCGAGCGCCCAAACCGGCAGATCCCGGGTCTCGGGGAAGCCGCGGAGCGCGGCGAGCGCGGCCCGCAGGTCGAGGATCTTCTCGCCGAGGCTCGTCCGGCCGAGGAGGAGCGCCACCATGGCCGCGTGCCGACAGGTGGCGTTCGGATCGAGCGGATCGCGCTCCGCCGAGCGGTCGCGAAGCCAGGGCGGCCGGCGGTCGCGCCGCTCGCCGAAGCCCCGCAGCTCGACCGCGAGCGCGGCGAGCCCGCGCGCCGTCGCCTGCCGGGCGTAGTCGCGGCCCCCGGCCACGAGCTCGACATCGCGCGCGTCCTTCGCTCGGCCGAGCGAGATGTGCATGCCGCTCGTGTGGCCCTGCAGGCAGAGGACGAGAGCTTCGGGCGGCCTTTGCTCGGGCAGGACGAGGTGGCAGGGCATGGCCGCGCCGGGCTCGGGCGTCACGACGAAGCGGCGCTCGAGCAGGCCGTCGGCGCGGCGCTCCCGAGCGACCCGCACGGGTCCGGGTTCTACCTCCGGAATCGCGAGCAGCTCGAGGAGCTTGTCCCGCAGCGCCGCACGCTGGGGAGAGAGCGGCCGGGCCGGGTCGAAGGCGAGCTTCGGGGCGGCCGCCTCGAGGAGGAGGCGGTGCGGGCTCTCGGGAGCGAAGGCCGGATCCGGAGGCGCATCGGCCGTAGCCGGCCCGGCGGACGGCCGTTCGCAGCCCCGATCGGCAGCTCGAACGCCCGGCTCCACCACGCTTCGCCTCCCCCGCTCCGCCTCGACCCTAGCG
>DAIOUO010000365.1:0-3559 GCA_036759485.1 Geminicoccaceae bacterium
GGGCGGGCTCGCCGAGCCGGTCGAGCTCGGTACGCTCGCGCTCAAGGACGACCATCTCGTGGGCTGGCGGGTGGCGGACGAGACCATGGTGCCGGCCTACCGGCCGGGCCAGGTGGTGCTCGTGCTGGCGGCGGAGGTGCGGCTCGAGGAGCTGTTGGGCCTCGATGTCCTGGCCGAGCTCGCCGACGGCCGCCGGCTGCTGCGGCGGCTCCTGCCCGGGGCGCGGCCGGAGCTGTTCGATCTCGCCGCCTGGAACGCGCCCACCCTCCTGGGCGCGAGCCTGGCGAGCGCCCGGCGAGTGGTGGGGACGGTGGCCGGCGAGGCCTTCGTCGCGAGCGGAGCGGATTGAAGAGCGTAGCTATTCAGGTTGATTGGAAAATCAATTTTCTCTGGAAGTTTAAAAAACCGCCGGTATTTTATCCAAATCCGATGCGCAACGAGCCGGGCTTCGACGCCGTGCCCTCAGCCCCCGGAGACCACGCCTCATGAACCAGCTCGCCAGCAAGGTCGTCGGCCGCGGTGCCGGCGGCCGCAGCCGCGCTCTCGACGTCGACCATTATGTGAGCCTCAGGATCCGCCAGCGCCGCATCATGCTCGGTCTCACCCAGCAGCAGATGGCCGAGCTGATCGGGGTCACCTACCAGCAGGCCCACAAGTACGAGACCGGCATCAACCGGATCTCGGCCGGTCGACTCTACCAGATCGCCCAGGCACTGGGGGTCGACATCGGCTATTTCTTCGAGGACGTAGACCCCGAACACAAGGCGAAGCCCAGGCAGGCCGAGCTCATGCCGCAACAGCGCATGCTGCTCGAGCTCGCTCGCAACTTCGCCAACATCCCGAACCGCAAGCACCAGGACGCGCTCTGCAACCTCGCCCGGGTGCTGGCGAGCGGTGACCGGGAGGAGTGAGGCGCGGCCTCAGCGGGCGGCGGCCCGCCGCTCGGCGGCGAGCCGCACCACGCGCAGCGTCTCGCTCCACAGGCCGAGGCCCTCGAGCTCGTCGAGGGTGAACCAGCCGACCTCGGCGGCGTCGCCGCCGGGTCGGGCTTCGCCCTCGGCCGCCTCCGCCCAGACGTCGACCAGAGTGTAGTGCCAGCGCACCCGCCCCTGTTCGTCGCGGGCGATCGAATCGACGACGGTCAAGAGCTCGATCCGGACGAGCTCGAGGCCGGTCTCTTCCCGCACCTCGCGCCGGGCCGCCTCGAGCACGCCCTCGCCGAGCTCCTGCGCTCCGCCCGGCAACGACCACTCGCCCGCCCGCGGCGGCTTCGCTCGCCGGATCAGGAGCACCCGCTCGCCGCGCCAGACGACCGCACCGACCCCGACCACGGGGCGCTCCGGATAGGCCCGGCTCACGGTTCCGTTCCCGATCCCTGCGAGCACCCGCCCGGTCGTTCAACCGGGTCCCGGCCGGGCTTGCACCATTTCAACTTATAGGTTAGCATCTCGATCGTCCCCAGCGGCGATCGGGCCAACGACGACGCTCGGGACGGCTCGACGTCAAAACGGACCCCGGGAGAGGGTCGCCCGCGAGGGCGACCCTCTTTCCCTTCTCGATCATATGGTTAACCATCGTTATCGAACCCGGGCGCAGGCATCTTCGAAGGCCGGGGCGACCGGCCTCGGGGTCGATCGATGGTATTTTAGCCAAATTTTCATCTCATCCTTGATATCTCGACGGGGAGGTTCTAACCTTTCGGTGGAAGGCGAGACGCGCGCCCCGCGTGCCGGCCCAAACCGAACGGGCGTCCACCGCATGGCCACGATCGTCGTCATCGACGACCGCGTCACCGGCCGAAACATCCTGACCCGTCTCGCGCGCTCGGTCGAGGAGGGATTGCAGGTGCACGCCTTCGCGAGCCCGGTCGAAGCGTTCGCGCGGATGACGTCCGATCTCGCCCCCGACCTCGTCATCACCGATTACAACATGCCGGAGATGGACGGGGCGACCCTGATCGGCAAGATCCGCGCCACCGAGACCCTCGCCGACGTACCGATCGTGGTGGTCACGGTCTACGAGGACCGCGACTTCTGCTACCGGGCCCTCGAGGCCGGGGCCACCGACTTCCTGTTGAGCCCGGTCGACCATCTCGAGTTCCGCGCCCGCGCCCGCAATCTCCTGGCTCTGCGCCGCCAGCGCCAGCTCCTCGCCCGCCGCGCCCGCGAGCTCGAACAGACGCTCGCCGAGCGTGCCCCGGGCTTCCAGGCCAGCGAAGAGGCGATCCGCGTGAGCATCCTCGACCAGCTGCCGGTGGCGATCAGCGCTACCGACGAGCAGGGCCGCCTCGCCTTCGTCAACCGCGCCTACGAGACGCTGTTCGGCGTCGAGCGGGCGGCCGTGCTGGGGCGGCGCCTGGTCGAGGTCCACGGCGAGGAGTTCGCCACCCGGCACGGGGTGCTCGACGAGAAAGTGCGGGAGAGCGGCCAGCCTCTCCTCGTGCCGCGCTACGACACGATGCTCGGGCCCGCGGGCCTGCGCTGGCTCGCGGTCACCAAGGCGCCGCTGCCGGGCGGCCCGACGGCGGGTGAGCGGGTGGTCACGGTGGCGCTCGACATCTCCGAGCTCAAGGTCGCCGAGGCGGCCGGCGGGGAGGCCGCTCGCCACGACCCGCTGACCGGCCTCGAGACCCTGCCCTGGTTCCGCGAACGGCTCGAGCAGGCGATCGCCCGGGCCCGCCGGCAGGGCGAGCTCTTGGCCGTGCTCCATCTCGACCTCGACCGCTTCAAGGGCGTCAACGAGGCGTTCGGCGAGGCGATCGGCGACAAGCTCCTGCGCGCGGTCGCTCAACGCCTGGCCGGTCGGCTGCGCGAGAGCGACCGGATCGGCCGGCTGCGCTCGGACGAGTTCGTGATCCTGCAGAGCGAGCTCAAGCGGGCGGAGGACGCGGCCGAGCTCTGCCGGCGGCTGAACGAGGCGTTCGCCGAGCCGTTCGTGGCCGACGGCCACGAGGTCCACCTCTCGGCGAGCCTGGGCGTCACCCTCTACCCGGCCGACGGCAAGACGGCCGAGACCCTGCTCCGCAACGCCGACCTCGCGATGTACCGCGCCAAGGCCTCGGGGCGTGACGCCTATCGCTTCTTCGCCCGCGAGATGAACCTCGCCGCGCGCCGCGCCGTCACCCTCGAGCGCGAGCTGCGCCAGGCCCTGGCGGCCGAGCAGTTCCTGGTGCACTATCAGCCGCAGATGGAGCTGGCCACCCGGCGGATCGTCGGGATCGAGGCGCTGGTGCGCTGGAACCACCCGCACCGTGGCCTGTTGCGGCCCGGCGAGTTCATCCGGCTCGCCGAGGAGATCGGGCTCATCGCGCCGTTGACCGCCTGGGTGCTGCACACCGCGTGCGCCCAGCACCGCCGCTGGCGCGACCGCGGCCTCGGGCCGCTGCAGCTCTCGGTGAACCTGTCACCCGTCCAGTTCCGCGAGCGCGGCGTCGAGCTCTTGATCGAGCGGGTTCTCAAAGAGACCGGCCTCGCCCCCGATTCGCTGGACGTCGAGCTCACCGAGAACGCGGTGATCGAGAACAGCCAGACGGCCTCGGCGAGCCTGCGCTACCTGCACC
>DAIOUO010000366.1:0-3552 GCA_036759485.1 Geminicoccaceae bacterium
GGTTCGACGAGCTGAAGATCGACCGGTCCTTCGTCGTCGGCACCGGGCGCGGCGGGCAACCGGTGCTGGCCCGCACCGCGATCGAGCTGGCCCACAATCTGGGGCTCGTCGCGGTCGCCGAGGGAATCGAGACGGTCGAGCAGCTCCGCATGCTACAGGCGGCGGGCTGCGAGCAGGGCCAGGGCTACCTGCTCGGCAAGGCGATGCCACCCCACCGGTTCGCTCGGCTGCTCGCCGCCGAACGGCGTACCGTGGCCGCCTGAGGGTCGACCGCGGTGCCCGGCAGATGCCGCTCAGACGTTGAAGTAGCGTGCCTGCGGGTGATGCACGACGATCGCCGAGGTACTCTGCTCGGGCCAGAGCTGGTCGCCTTCGCCGAGCTCCACGCCGATCCGCTCCGCACCCAGCAGCTCCAGCAGAGGTCGTTGGTCGGCGAGGTTCGGGCAGGCCGGATAGCCGAAGCTGTAGCGGCTTCCGCGATAGCCCTGCTTGAGGAGCTCGCGCATGTCGCGCGCGTCCAGATGGCCGAAGCCGAGTTCGGCCCGTATTCGCGCGTGTACGTATTCGGCGAGCGCTTCGGCCAGCTCGACCCCGAGCCCGTGCAGGCGGACATAGTCCTGGTAACGGTTCTGCCCGAACCATTCCCGCGCTACCTCCGAGGCGCGCTGGCCGACGGTCACCACCTGGAGTGCGAGGACGTCGCGCTGCGGGTCGCGCAGATCGCGCAGGAAGTCGGCGATACACAGGCCGCCCGGCTTGTCCTGACGCGGGAGACGGAAGCGGACGAGCTCACGATCGGTGCCGGGCTCGAAGAGGATCACATCGTCCCCGTCGCCCGCGGCCGGAAAGTAACCGTAAGCGGCCTGCGGGGCGAAGACCTGCTCGGCTTCGGCACGGGCGACGAGATCGGCGAGGATCGGACGCAGCTCCTTCTGCGCCCAGGCGAGGAACTCCTCGAGCCTGCGTCCCTGCTTTTCGTAACCCCAATGGAACTGGTAGAGCATCGATTCGTTGAGATAGGGCAGGAGCGCCTTGACGGGCACCCGCTCGATCACCCGAGCACCCCAGAACGGGGGGCGCGGAACCGGCACGTCCCGGGTGAGGGCCTCGCGCCGCAGGCGGATCTCCTCGTGGTCGACGGGCCGCTGCGGCCGCGGCGGTCCTTCGAGGTGCGCGAGCGTCCGCGGCTTCTTGCCCGGGCGCCCACGGGCCGCGGCCTTGACGGCTCTCTGCGCGCAGTAGGCCGCGAACTCGCCCGACATCACCTTGTCCATGAGCGCGAGCCCGTCGAAGGCGTCGCGCGCATAGGCGACCGGCCGCTCGCCATAGGCCCGATAGCAGTCCTCCTCGACGAAGGCCCGCGTCAAGGCCGCGCCACCCAGGAGAACCGGGATGCGGATCTGGCTGCGCGCCATTTCCTCGAGGTTCTCCTTCATGATGACGGTCGACTTGACGAGAAGTCCGGACATCCCGATCGCATCGGCCCGGTGCGCCTCGGCCGCCTCCAGGATGTTGGAGAGCGGCTGCTTGATACCGAGATTGACGACCTTGTAGCCGTTGTTGGTCAAGATGATGTCGACGAGGTTCTTGCCGATGTCGTGGACGTCGCCCTTGACCGTGGCGAGCACGATGGTGCCCTTCTGCGTGCCCTCGACCCGCTCCATCCGCGGCTCGAGGTAGGCGACCGCCCGCTTCATCGTCTCGGCCGACTGCAGCACGAAGGGCAGCTGCATCTTGCCGGCACCGAACAACTCGCCCACGGTGCGCATGCCGTCGAGCAGGATGTCGTTGATGATCGCGAGCGGCGCGTGGCGCTCGAGCGCGAGTTCGAGGTCGGCCTCGAGCCCCTGGGAGTCGCCGTCGACGATCCGCTGCTTGAGGCGCTCCTCGACGCTCGCCGGCCGGGTCCGCGTCTCTTCCCGGACCTTGCGGCCGGCGAAGAGCGCGATGAACGCCTGCAACGGATCGTACCCCTCCCGCCGCCGGTCGTAGATCAGGTCGAGGGCGACCTCGACCTCGGCCGGCGGGATCCGGTGCAACGGCACGATCTTCGAGGAATGGACGATGGCACCGGTGAGGCCCCTCCGGCGCGCCTCGTCGAGGAACACCGAGTTGAGCACGTGGCGGGCCGCCGGGGCCAGACCGAAGCTGATGTTCGAGAGCCCGAGGACGATTTGCACCTCGGGAAGCTCGCGGGCGATCCGCTCGATCGCCTCGAGGGTCCACAGGCCGAGCTTGCGGTCGTCCTCGTTGCCGGTGCAGATCGTGAAGGTCAGGGGGTCGATCAGGAGGTCCGAAGGCGGCAGGCCGAACCGGCCGCAGGCGAAATCGACGAGCCGGTGCGCGATGCGGATCTTGTCGTCCGCGGTCTTGGCCATGCCCTGCTCGTCGATGGTCAAGGCGATCACCGCCGCGCCGAACTTGCGAGCGAGCCGCAGGCGGGCTTCCGCCGGACCTTCGCCGTCCTCGAAGTTGAT
The DNA here is from genome assembly GCA_036759485.1 of Geminicoccaceae bacterium. Taxonomy (GTDB): domain Bacteria; phylum Pseudomonadota; class Alphaproteobacteria; order Geminicoccales; family Geminicoccaceae; genus JANXAZ01. The sequence continues at coordinate 2,478 of DAIOUO010000366.1, forward strand.
CGAGTTGAGGACGGCCTTGCCGCCGTAGAGCTCGAGCGCGGCCTCGAGGACGGCGAGCTCGGTCGAATCGATCACGAGCGGCGCGTCGACCTGACCGCGCATTCGACGCACCACCTCGACCATGTCGGCGATTTCGTCGCGCCCGACATAGGCGGTGCAGACGTCGAGCGCGTTCGCCCCCTCGCGCACCTGCTCGCGGCCCAGCGCCACGCAGGCGTCCCAGTCACCGGCCGCCTGATGCTCGCGGAACCGCTTGGAGCCGTTGGCGTTGCAGCGCTCGCCGATGTCGAGGTAGGCGTTCTCCTGGCGCAGCGGGGTGGCCGAGAAGAGCGAGGCGATCGAGGGTACCGGTCGGACGCTGCGCGCCTTCGGCCGGGGACGGAACCCGTCCGGTGCGAGACGACGGAGCATGGCGTCGAGCGCGCGGATGTGGGCCTCGTTGGTGCCGCAGCAGCCCCCCACGAACCCGACGCCGTCCTCGACGACGAACCGTTCGAGCCAGAGTGCCAGCTCCTCGGGCCCGAGCGGGTAGTGGGTCTTTCCCTCGCGCAGCTCGGGAAGACCGGCATTGGGTTGGACCGAGATCGGACCGGGCCAGCTCCGGGCCAGCTGGCGGACGTGTTCGGCCATCTCCTTGGGGCCGGTCGCGCAATTGAGGCCGAGGACCGGTACGTCGAGCGCGCCCACGATCACCGCCGCAGCGGCCACCTCGGTGCCGACCAGCATCGTGCCGGTGGTCTCGATCGTGACCTGGACGAGCAGAGGAACGCTGCGCCCGAGCTCGGCGAACGCCGACCGACAGCCGTTCACCGCGGCCTTGATCTGGAGCGGATCCTGGCAGGTCTCGATCAGGAGCGCGTGCACGCCGCCTTCGAGGAGGCCCCGTGCCTGCACGGCAAGGGCGCTCTCGAGCGTCCGGTAGTCGATGTGCCCGAGCGAAGGCAGCCGCGTCCCTGGACCGATCGCGCCCACGACGAACCGCTCGCGCCCGTCGGGCGGCAGCTCGGCGATCGCCTCGAAGGCGAGCTCGGCGGCGCGGCGGTTGATCTCGAGGGCCCGGTCGGCGAGCCCGAAC
>DAIOUO010000367.1:0-3506 GCA_036759485.1 Geminicoccaceae bacterium
CTGTAGAGCTGCTGCTCGACCGCCAGGACCTGGCGGAAGGTGGCGAGATCGGCGCTGCCGCGGTCGGTGTCGCGGCGGCTCGCGATCGCGCTCGAGCTCGCCACGAGCCGCGGCCGGGCGGCGCCCAGCGCCTGCGGCACCTCCTCGTCGACCGCCCGCAGGCGGGCGCGCGCCGCGGCGAGGCGCGGGCTCGTCTCGTAGACCTTGGCGAGCGTCTCCTGCAGCGTCGCGGTCGAGCCCGGCGCCGAGAACAGCGTCACGAGGAGGAGGCCGGGCAGCAACCCACGCAGCATGCCCGGCTTCTAGCACGGTCTCTCGCGAAACGCTAGTCCGAGAGCGTTTTTAAAACCACTGCGCGAATCGTCCCGGACGGCGGGATTGCCGGGCCGGCTCGGCGGGCCTCAGAGGCTGAAGACCGGCGGCGGGCGCAGGGCCACGAGCTCCGGGACCATCGCGTCGTCGACCACCCGTCGGCCGATGCCGTGATCGGTGCGTTCGAAGACCGTGACCTCGCCCGGCCGGCCGTCGGCCAGCACCGTGACGAGCCGCCCGCCCGGCGCGAGCTGGTCGAGCAGCGGGCGGGGCACGGCCCGCACCGCGCCGAGCACGAGGATCACGTCGAACGGTGCCTGGTCGGCGAGGCCCTCGCGCGGGTCGCCCACCTGGACGACCAGATTGTCGGCACCCACCCGGGGCACGAGCCGGTCGAGCGCGCGCGCCTCTTCGGCATCGCCCACGAGCAGGATGACGGTGGCGGCGAGCCGGGCGACGACGGCGCCGGCGTAGCCCGTCGAATCGCCGATCACGAGGACGACGTCCTCGGCGCGGATGCGGGCGGCCTGGACGAGCTTGGCCAGCGCCAAAGGCTCGATCAGGAAGCGGCCGTCACCGAGCGGCAGGTCCTCGTCGACATAGGCGACGTTCTTGAGCGTCGGCGGCACGAACAGCTCGCGCGGCACCTCGCCCATCGCCGCGAGCAGGCGGCGGTCGGAGATCCGGTTGGGCTTGAGCTGGTTCTCCACCATGCGGCGGCGGGCTTCGGCCGGCTCGTACATCGATCGCCCCGGACTGTGCGCACGGCCGGGCTCATAGAGCCGGCTCGACCCCGACGGCAAGAAGCGCCGGCCCGGACGATCGGCCGCGCCCGCGGGGCGGGTGGCTCGGGCCCGGCCCCGGCCGGCCGGTTGACCGGCCCCGGCCGCGAACCTAAGAGAGCGCGGAGCGGCCCGGTGGCAGAGTGGCCATGCAGCGGACTGCAAATCCGCGTACGTCGGTTCGATTCCGGCCCGGGCCTCCAAATCGTCCGCCCCTTTGCGGCCCGCCGGGGCCCTGCTATAGGCGGCGCTCGTTCCGGCGTAGCTCAGTCGGTAGAGCAAGCGGCTGTTAACCGCTGGGTCGTAGGTTCGAGTCCTACCGCCGGAGCCACCCCACCGCCAGCCGAGCGGGGTCGCTTCGAGTCGCGACGGTGCGCGCAGAGAAGAACGGGCCGATCGGCCGCTCGCCGCTCGTGATTCTGACCGGGGCCGGCATTTCGGCCGAATCCGGGCTGCCGACCTTCCGAGGCGGCGGCGGTCTCTGGGAGGGCCACCGGGTCGAGGAGGTCGCGACGCCGGGCGCCTTCGCCCGCGATCCCGAACGCGTGTTGCGTTTCTACGACGCCCGTCGACGCCAGCTCGCGCGGGTCGCACCGAATCCCGCGCATCGGGCCCTCGCCCGGCTCGAGGCCGTTTGGCAGGGGCCGTTCCTCCTGATCACCCAGAACGTCGACGACCTGCACGAGCGCGCCGGATCCAGGAATCTCTTGCACATGCACGGCGAGCTCCTGCGCGCCCGCTGTTCGGCCTGCGGCTGGTCGGATCGGTGGACCGGGGATCTCCTGGGTGCGGTCTGTCCGGCCTGCGGCCGGCTGCCGGCCCTGCGGCCCGACGTGGTCTGGTTCGAGGAGATCCCGATCGGGCTCGACCGGATCGAGGCGGCGCTCGAGGGCTGCGCCCTGTTCGTGGCGATCGGCACCTCGGGGCAGGTCTGGCCGGCCGCCGGCTTCGTCGAGCGGGCGCGCCGGGCGGGCGCCCACACGATCGAGCTCAACCTCGAGCCGTCGGAGGTGAGCGACCGCTTCGCCGAGCGGCGGCTCGGCCCGGCGAGCCGGACCGTGCCGGCCTGGGTGGAGGAGCTGCTGGCGGCCCGCTGAGGCGGCGCGGGGCCGCGCCGGCTCCGGGCCCGCGGTCGCGCCTGCGGCCCGGGCGGGCGGAAGCCCGCGGTCGCGCCTGCGGCAATGCGCCCCTGCGAGAGACGGCCTGGGCGTCGCTTGTCGGGTCCCGGGAAGCGTGTTAAGGCGCGCCCGCTTCTGGCGGAGCCGGAGCCGGGCCCTCGCCCCGTGCATGCTGGCTTCCTGCGAATCGATACGGGGACGCACCGGGTGGCAGCCAGTTCAGCCGCGTCGTCGGGTGTGGCGCAGCGCTACGCGTCGGCGCTGTTCGAGCTCGCCCGCGAGCGCGACGCCCTCGACGCGGTGGCCGCCGATCTCGGGCGGCTCGAGGCGATGCTCGCCGAGAGCCGCGAGCTCGGCCGGCTGTTCTCGAGCCCGGTGGTGAGCCGGGTGGAGCAGCGGCGCGCCGTCCTGGCGCTCGCCGAGCGGGCCGGGATCGGTGAGCTGGTGCGCAACACGTTGGGCGTGCTGGCCGATCATCGGCGGCTCGCCGCCCTGCCCGCGATCGCCCGCGCCTTCCGGGCGAAGCTCGCCGAGCTGCGGGGCGAGGCGACCGCCGAGATCGTCGCGGCCGCCCCGCTCGGGGCCGAGGATCTGGCCGCGCTCGAGGGGGCGGTCGCCCGCTTCGCCGGTCGCAAGGTGCGTCTCGAGACGAGCGTCGATCCGGCGCTCCTCGCGGGTCTCGTCGTTCGGGTCGGCTCGCGCATGGTCGACGCCTCGCTCAAGCGTCGCCTGCAGCAGCTCGAGCAGGTCATGAAGGGGATCGGCTGATGGACATCCGCGCCGCCGAGATCTCGGCGATCCTCAAGCAGCAGATCGCGAACTTCGGCACCGAGGCCGAGGTCGCCGAGGTCGGCCGGGTGCTCTCGGTCGGCGACGGCATCGCCCGCGTCTACGGCCTGGACGAGGTCCAGGCCGGCGAGATGGTCGAGTTCGAGGACGGCACCCGCGGGATGGCCCTGAACCTCGAGAGCGACAATGTGGGCGTCGTCATCTTCGGCGACGACCGCAACATCCGCGAGGGGTCGGTCTGCAAGCGGACCAAGTCGATCGTCGACGTGCCGGTCGGCAAGGCGCTGCTCGGCCGGGTGGTCGACGCGCTCGGCAACCCGCTCGACGGCAAGGGGCCGATCCAGGCGACCGAGCGCCGCCTGGTCGAGGTCAAAGCACCGGGTATCGTGCCGCGCCGCTCGGTGCACGAGCCCATGATGACGGGTCTCAAGGCGATCGACGGGCTGATCCCGATCGGCCGCGGCCAGCGCGAGCTGATCATCGGCGACCGGCAGACCGGCAAGAC
>DAIOUO010000368.1:0-3505 GCA_036759485.1 Geminicoccaceae bacterium
CCGGGTCCGGACCGCTCGCTTTCGTCGGTACTTGGAGGGCGGAGGGTCTCCGCCGCGTCGAGCTCGAGCATTCCCGTCTCCCGGCGGCCGGCGGGTCGCCCGGTGGCGCCTCGCCGACTCGCGCGCCTTATATGGCGGTCAAGAGAACATGCAAGCGTTTATTGGGCGGCGCCGGCGGATTTCATGAGGTCTCCAGTAAAAATCGATGCGAATATTGAGAAAATCGCGAACCGCTGCCCAACCGTTCCGGCGATCTACAGAAAATCCCGAGCCGGGAGCCGGGCGGAGTCGGCACGTTCCCGTAAATCCTCTGCCCGCCCATACATTCGCACAATACTCTCCAGGGTCCGGCGCGGCGACGACCAATAGCGGAGGTCGGCGGAGATTGGCGAAGGGCGGAGGAAACGGCATTTCGGCAGGTCTTGCGTGGCGCCGCGGCCACCTCGCGCGACGCGCGAGCGATCAACCGGAGCGATATGTCGAGCCACGGGTTTCTACCGTATTCCGCTTCCGGTGGGCGTCGTCCGCCCCTTGGTCGAGCAGGAGGTCCAGGAGCACCGCTTCCTCCTGCGGTGCCCGGCCGGGATGCGGCGGCGAGCTGCGGGGCGTGCGCTCGGCTGCCGTGGGCTCAGCCGAAGCGGTAGAGCCTGGCCGGGTTCTCGACCAGGATCCGCCGCCTGTCGGCCTCGTCCGGCGCCCAGTCGAGCAGGAGGTCGAGGAGCGCCGCCTCGTCCTGCGGTGCCCGGCCGGGATGCGGCCAGTTCGAGGCCCAGAGCATCCGCTCGGGTGCGGCGCGCACGAGCGCTCGGGCGAGCGGGGACACGTCCGGCCAATCGGGCGGGCCCGTCCGCGAGCTCTCGTACGGCGCGCTGAGCTTGACGTAGGCACCCTTGTCGACCAGCCGCAAGAGGCAGCGGAAGGCCTCGTGCTCGACCGGGACGGGGTCCATGAAGCGGCCGACATGGTCGAAGACGAGCTCGCAGTCGAGGCTCTCGAGGAGGGTCATCCGTTCGGGCAGGAGGCGGCCGTTGAACTGGAGCTGGAGGTGCCAGCCGACGGTGCGGGCCATGGCCGCGAGCTCGGGCAACTGCTGCCACTGGAAGATCCCGCCGGGCAACAGGAAGACGCGCAGCCCGACCGCGCCGGCGCGGGTGAGCCGCTCGAGCTCCGCCTCGCCGGTGCCGAGCGGCACCACGACCACCGCCCGGGCGCGGGGACCCAGGGCCGCCACCGCCTCGAGCGTGCAGCGATTGTCGCAGAGATATCCGGCCGGCTGGACCACCACGACCCGCTCGAGGCCGAGCCGCGCCTGCAGCGCACGATAATCGGGCAGAAGGGCCTCCGGCGGCGCGTTCGGACTCGTGGGGGCCAGGGGGAAGCGCGCATAGGGCCCGTAGAAATGCATGTGGGTGTCGGTGGCGCCCGGTGGGCAGCGCAGCCGCGGGGTGCGCGCGTCGGACATGGTGGGTTCTCCTGGTCCGGCCGATGGTGGGGCCGATGGTCGGGTAGCACCGAAGGTGGCCGGCGACGATCGCGCGGTGGCCCCACGGGGTCTGCGCCGGACGCGGGGCTCGCCGCGCCGGCGGCTCCTCGCTCCTCCCCTCTCGGTGCAAGGGATGCATCGATCACTTCTCCGTGGGGTTGCCCCGAGCGCTGGATCCGCAGCCCTCCGGCTGCTATTCTTCGGAACCGTGCGAGGCGAGGGCTGTGGATGGAGATCCGCTCGGGACGCGACGTCGTGCTCGGCACGCTGCTGGCGGGCGGCCTCGCGGCGTTCGCGTCGGCAGGGCTCTACGCGGCGATCGCGCTGTGGCGGGAAGGCGGCCCGGACCCGTTCTGGATGCTGTTCGCCGCCGCGGTGCCGCTGTTCCTCGCCACCCCGATGGTCGCCTATCTGTTGGAGCTCCTGCGCCGGTTGGCGCAGGCCAAGGGGGAGATGGAGGAGCTCGCGCGGCGCGACGGGCTCACCGGCCTCCTCAATCGCCGCGCGTTCTTCGAGGCGGCCGAGGAAGCGCTGCGGCGGGCGCGCGAGCATCGGTTGCCCGTCACGCTCCTCGTGCTCGACGCCGACCACTTCAAATCCATCAACGACGGCCTCGGCCATGCCGCGGGCGACGAGGCCCTGAAGCTGATCGCCCGCACGCTGCTGGCCGCCACCCGGCAGTACGATCTCGTGGGGCGGATCGGCGGCGAGGAGTTCGCCGTGCTGCTGCGCGGGGCGGCACCGGACGAGGCCGGTCTCGTAGCCGATCGGATCGTCTCGGCCGTGCACCTCGCCGACTTCCGCCGCGCCGGCAGGCCCGTGCCCTTGAGCGTGAGTTGCGGCATCGCCGTGCTCGAACCGGGGCTCGATCTCGACGGGCTGTTCGCCCGCGCCGATGCCGCCCTCTACGCCGCCAAGCGGGCCGGCCGCGGGCGCTCGCGGACGGCCGAGCAGCATCCCTCCGCCGGCCCCGTCCGGCGCACCGCCTGAGTCGCGGCATGGCGGTTCCGGCGGGCTTCGCCGGGCCGGTCCTGGCGGCGATCGACCGGCCCGACCTCGAGGGCGCCACGGCCCTCGCCCGCGGCCTGGTGGGCGCGGTCGGCGGGCTCAAGCTCGGCCTCGAGCTGTTCGTGGCAGAGGGGCCGGCCGCGGTGCGGACGCTCGCCGCCACCGGACTGCCGATCTTCCTCGACCTCAAGCTGCACGACATCCCCAACACCGTCGCGGGCGCGGTGCGCGCCGCGGCCGGGCTCGGCGCGGCGCTCTTGACCGTGCACGCGGCCGGCGGGCGGGCGATGCTCGAGGCGGCGGTCCAGGCCGCGCGCGCCTTCCCGTCCCCGCCTCGGCTCCTCGCGGTGACCGTGCTCACGAGCCTCGATACCGGCGATCTCGCCGCCACCGGGGTCGCGGGCGCACCGCTCGAGCAGGCGGCCCGGCTCGCCGGACTGGCCCGCGATGCCGGGCTCGACGGGGTGGTCTGCTCGCCGCAGGAGATCGAAGCGGTGCGCGCGGTGCTGGGGCCGAAGGCGCTCGTCGTGGTGCCCGGCATCCGCCCGGCGGGTGGAGCGGTGGGCGACCAGAAGCGGGTCGCGACACCCGCCGAGGCGCTCGCCGCCGGCGCCGATCTCCTGGTGATCGGCCGGCCGATCACCGCCGCCCCGGATCCGGCGGCGGCGGCGCGGGCGATCGCCGCGGAGATCGCGGAGTTCCGCGGGTTCGGGGCCCCGACGCCTCCGGGCTCGGCTCGGGGTCGAGGAGATCCCACCGGGGATCGGCACCGCTCGCCGGCGCCGGGGTCGCGATAGGCCACGGCCTTCGCGAGCGCGTGGATGCCTGCGGCCGCATTCCGGATGCGAGCGCGGCGCCGCCGCCGGTCGAGGAGGGCGATCGGGCGGCCCGAGGCGCTCGCTTCGAGCACCGCGGAAGGCCGGGCCCTCGGGCGACCCGGCGATCGTCGACCGGGCCCCTGCCGCAGCGCGAGCTCGCCTCGGCCACCGAGGGTCCGCCCGCCCGTGGCGATGC
>DAIOUO010000369.1:0-3503 GCA_036759485.1 Geminicoccaceae bacterium
AGGGCCGGCTGCGGAACCGCGGCCCTCCGCGGCCGATGCCGGCGGGCGGGATGCCGGCAGGGTTCGGCCACCCGAGGGGCCGAGCCGCTCGCCGACCGGGTGATCCGGGCAGTCGATCCCGCGTCCCAGAGGCAGAGCCCCCCGTCGGGCGCGGCGCCCGGCGGACACCGATCCCCACCGAGCCGTTTCCGCAGCGGCGCGCGATCGGTTCGAGGCGCGAACCGGCGAGGCAGCCGGTCGTGCATCGCGCGACGCGCGAGGCCCGGCAACGGACAGCCGATGGTCGAGAGGTCCGCGACCCGGAAGGGGCGGCCGTCGCCGGGAAGCGGCTTCCTCGCGGACCCGCCCGGCCAGCCACCGCGCATCGAGCCCCCACCTTCCGGCTCGAGGAGGGGGTCGGCGAGGAACGTTCGGCGCACCGAATCGTCCGGCGCGGCAGGCGGCAACGTCCGTGCCTCGCGCCGCGCCGGGACGGTCGTCTCGGACTCGTCGTTCCTCCCGAGCCGGGCTGCGGCAAGGACGACCTGGTCGTACACCACCGCCCATCCGCTCCGGGCGCGGTGCGCTTCGCCCCGAACCTCGCTGTCGAGGAGCGGAACGGGCCCTTCGCGCCTCCCTTCGTGTGTCGTCCCCGCCTCCCGGTGCCCGGCGAAAGTCTCTGCGTCGCCTCACCTCGTGGCGAGACGGGCGACGACCGGGCGCCCCGAGAAAGGGCAAGGGCTCAACGCCTGCGCCAAGCCCGAACGATGGCCTCGAGTGTGGCCTGCGGGTCGCCCCGCTCCTGCCAAGCCGCACTGAAGGACGGGGTGGAACTGCGCGGCCGGTGGCGATCGTCCAACCAGGGGAACCGCACGCGGAGCGGGATCGGAATCGCTTGGCCGAGCGCGATCGCCTCGCCGTCACCGAGCGACGGCAGGAAATCGAGCAGGCCGTTGGCGTCGTCGCGGAGCAGTCCCTGCACGAGTCCCTGGTCCTCCGGGCTCGTGATACGGAATGCGAATACCGTGCCGCACTGGGACAGCACGGTAGGATCGATCTCGCTCGGGCGCTGCGTGACGAGGCCGAGCGAGACACCGTATTTGCGTCCTTCCTTGGCGATCCGGCCGATTGCGAGGCGGGTCGGCAGGAAGGCGCCCCCGGAATCGCGCGGAGCGTAGCGGTGCGCCTCCTCGCACACGACGAGCAGCGGGAGTCGGCCGCCGCTCCAGTGCGCGAGATCGAAGGCGAGGCGCAACATGACCGAGACGACGACGCTCAGGACCTCGCTCGGAATGCCGGACAGATCGAGGATGGTGACCGGCCTGCCCTCCGCCGGAATGCGGAACAGCGTGCCCAGCGTGCGCGCCATGGTGTCGTGGACGGCGATCCCGCCGAACATGAAGGCGAAGCGCGGATCGCGGGTGAGCGCCCCGAGCCGAACGCGCAACCAGCGGTGCGGCGCGGTCCCTTCCGGCCGGTCGAGCCTGCCCATCGCCTCGTCGACCAGGCGCTCGAGATCGCTCAGCCGGTAGGGCACCGGAGTATCGACCGTCGCCATCTGGTCCTCGGACCGCGACTCCTTGTAGAGGCGCTTCGCCTTGGGCACGAACTCGACGAGCAGGTCCGCGGCCTGCCGGGCGGGTCCCTCACGGCCGCCGCCGCACACCACCTCGACCAGCTCCTCGCCCGTCAGCATCCAGTAGGGCAGATGCAGCGTGTCGGGCCCCAGAGCCACTGCCTCCTCGCTGAACGCTGCGGCGTACTCTCCGTGCGGATCGAGGACCAACACGTGCGCCTCGGGGTGGACGGCCACCAGGCGGTGCAGAATGGTGGCGAGTGCGCAGGATTTGCCACAGCCGGTCGAGCCGATGATCGCGAAGTGGCGCCCCAACAGCCTATCGGCATCGACCTGCACCGGCTGGTTGCTGGTCCCGTGTAACGTACCGATCGTCAGGCCTTCCCGTCCGTTCCCGCCATAGAGCCGCTGGAGGTCGGCGGCGCCCGCCTCGATCACCTCGTCGCCCAGCGCGGGGTAGGCGCTGAGCCCGCGGCGGAACGGCCCACGGACGCCTCCGGCCTCGAGCGGACACTCGCCGAGCAGCACGAGCTCCGCCAGGCGCACTTCGCCCTCGGCTCCGGGCAGCGGGATCGAAAGCCCCGAGACCATGCCGAAGGCGATGCTGCCCGGCAGCCGCAGTTTGACCAGGTGGCCTTTCTCCACCCGAGCCGTTCGGCGGCCGGCCACCGCCTCCGGATCGAGGGTGGCCACGACCTGCGATCCCGAGACGGCGACGACCCGGCCGATGACGAGCCCGTGCGGCACCGCGACCTCCAACCGACGTCCGACGCCGGACCCTCTAACGCCGCGTCGGTTAACGAACCGTTGACCGGCCCTCGGTCCACCCGCGGCTCGCCGACGGAGCGCGTTAACCGTTCGTTGACGAAAGCCGCCTAGGCTCTGGACATGCGACGGGAACTACCCTCCTTCTCCGCCGGTACCGCGGGGCGCAATTGTGCCCGCCGCTCGCTTCTCGCTCGCTACGGCGCCGAACTCGTCCGCCTGCACGATCAGGGGCTCGCCTCGGTGGCCGTCCGTCACGCCCGCGCGCTGGCGGGGCTCGACGCCCAGCTGCGGGCCATCGTCGATCAGGCCTTCGACGGGATCGTGGTGGCCGATCGAGGGCTGGAGATCCGCCTCGTCAACCGGGCGGCGGTGGCGATGTTCGGTTGGGCCTCGGCGAGCGAGCTGATCGGTCGGAACCTCCTCTGCCTCCTGCCCGAACTGCCGGTCGACCCGACGACGTCGTCGCCCGCCGGCAGCCGTATCGAGACCGAGGGCCGGCGCCGCGACGGCAGCCGGGTGCCGGTCGAGCTGTCGCTCTCGCTCATCCGGGCCGAGCCCGAGGAGCTGCTGCTCCTCACCCTGCGCGACGTGTCGGACCGACGACGTCAGGAAGCCCGCCTGCGCCACCAGGCCACCCACGACTCCCTCACCGGGCTCGCCAACCGCACCTTCCTCTACGAGACGCTCGAGCACGACCTCGCCACCCTGGACTCCCGTGGCGGCGAGATCGCGCTGCTGCTGCTCGACCTCGATCGGTTCAAGGAGGTCAACGACACGCTCGGGCACGACGTCGGCGACCGACTGCTGCAGACCGCGGCGCAGCGCCTGCGCGAGCAGCTCGCTCCCTCCGATGTCGCGGCGCGGCTCGGTGGCGACGAGTTCGCCGTGCTCCAGCGTGCGGGGACGAGCCGCGAGCGGGCGGTCGAGCTGGCCCACCGCCTGGTCGAGGTGATCCAACAACCCTTCCGTATCGACGGTGACGTCACCGTCGAGGTGGACGGCAGCGTCGGGGTGGCCCTGGCGCCGCGCCACGCCCGGGACGTCGCGGAGCTCGTGCGCTGCGCGGATGTGGCGATGTACGCGGCCAAACGGGGCACGGGACCCGTTCAGCTGTACGACCAGAGCGCAGACCCGTACAGCCTGCGCCGGCTGGTCGCCACCACGGCGATCCGCCGCGCCC